>DYKW01000022.1 GCA_020722405.1 Anaerolinea thermophila | reverse complement strand
TAAATCTGTGGCCTTTGTTTTTTGGCTTTTCTTGCTCCAGATTTGGAATTGCTGGGTATTTGTTTACCGCCGAGAACGCAGAGAGCGCTGAGATGACAGAACAGGAAAATCTTGACCAGATCACGGAGAGCATTATCGGTGCCGCTATTGAAGTGCACCGCGCTCTGGGGCCTGGCCTTCTGGAGTCGGCGTATGAAGCCTGTCTGACTTTTGGCCCAACGCGGCCTGAAGGTGGAACAACAGAAACCTCTGCCCGTGGTCTATCGGGAGGTCAAACTGGATTGTGGCTACCGCTTGGATCTTCTCGTCGAAGAAGCGGTCATTGTCGAGGTGATGCTGATTCATCAGGCTCAGTTGCTTTCCTACCTGAATCTTTCTGGTTGCAAGGTGGGCTTGCTGATCAACTGCAATGTCAGGGTCCTGCCTGAAGGATGGCATTCGCCGGGTGGCGAATGACTTTCCAGAGTCTCTGCGTTCTCCGCGGGCTCTGCGGTAAACAGATACGGAATTGGGGTACAATTGGCTTTCAAGATGCTCTATGAGTGCACGAAATCAAATTGTCAAGGCGTCTTGATTTTTTGGAGGTAAAAGTGAGTTCCCAAACCATGTTGGTATTGGCTTCTAATTCTCCGCGCCGGCGAGAACTAATGGTGTTGGGCGGCTGGATGTTTCATGTTATCAGTGCAGATATCGACGAGCGTATCCTGCCCGGAGAATCTGCGGAACAATACGTTCGTCGCATGGCAAGGAGTAAAGCGCAGATAGTTGCTCCTCAGGTGCGCTCCGGTAGCGTGGTGATTGGTGTGGACACGATTGTGGTAGACAACGGTGATATTTTAGGAAAGCCGGTCGACATGACCGAAGCAGAAGCCATGTTGCGGCGATTGCGCGGTCGTACCCATCAGGTGTACACGGCATTGGCCGTATATGTCCCTGCGGATGACAGGCTGGAAGAAGATTTGTGCATTACCGATGTGCCGATGCGAGATTTTTCTGATGAAGAACTACGCGCTTATGTGGCTACCGGCGACCCGTTGGACAAGGCTGGCGGATATGCCATTCAGCATCGTGGTTTTCGCCCGGTCGTGCATCTGGAGGACTGCTATGCCAGCGTGGTTGGGTTGCCACTGTGCCACTTGGTGCGTACGCTCAAGAAAGTGGACATCATGCCGCTCTCCGACGTACCGCGCAACTGTCAACGCACCTTGCATTACCAGTGCCCCATTTATCGGGTTGTTTTACGAGGCGAAGCATGAACAGGTTGTCTTGGATTGTTATTTTGATGGCTTTATTATTGGCAAGCGCTTGCAACCCTGCACCGGCGACGCCTACGGCCTCGCCCAGTGCCGTCCCTACGCCGGTGTTGGCTACACCGGAGATACGCACTACGCCGGTGCCGGACGTCAGCGCGGCCGCGCAGGCTTACCTGCAAGCCTGGCAGGCGGAGGATTACCCCGCCATGTATGCCATGTTGACCCAACTCAGCCGAGACGCCATCTCGCAGGAAGATTTCGAAGCCTTTTATAAAGGTGTCGCTGTCGAAGCCGCCCTGAGCGGCGTGGAAGGTGAAATTTTGCAATCCCTGGTGCATCCGCGCAGTGCGCAGGTGGCCTATCACGTGACCTTGCATAGCGTCTTGGTAGGCGATATTGATGCCGAAACGGTCATGAACCTTTCTCTCGAAGAGGGTGCCTGGCATGTACAATGGGCTCCCACGCTGATTTTGCCGCAACTGAGCGATGGCAATACGCTGGTGATGCAGCGCTATGTGCCGGGGCGGGCGAATATTTACGATCGCAATGGCCATGCGCTGGTTGCCCAGAATGACGCGGTTTCGGTCGGGCTGGATGCGGCTGCGGTCAGCCAAGAGAAGCAAGATAATTTGCTCAGCCTGCTATGGCAGATTTTTGGGCGCCGCGCCGATCTGCATCCCAACACATTGGGGTCGCACGTGGATCTGTACCGCTCCTACGGCTGGTACTTGCCGATTGGTGAACTGTCCGCTGAGGTCGCCGCTCGTTACCAGGGTGCCTTGAGCAGTTACGATGGTGTTATTTTGCAGCCTTATCGGGCACGTTACTATTTCGATAGCGGTGCTGCACCGCATGTCGTCGGTTACGTAAGCGCGATTCAGAGTGACGAAAAAGACTATTTCCTGCGTCAGGGGTATGCGTTGGATGAGCGCGTTGGCCGGGCCGGCATTGAACGCTGGGGTGAACCGTACCTTTCCGGGCAGCGTGGCGGGGCATTATACGTCTTCGATGCCAACGGTAAAGTGGTCACCAAACTGGCGGAGAAACAGGCCGGTGTGCCGCAGGCTATCACCACCACCCTGGACGGCGATTTGCAATTGGCCGCTCAAAAAGCATTGATTGGGTATAGCGGCGCGATTGTCGTGATGGAGCGCGATACCGGACGCATCCTGGCGATGGCCTCTTCTCCGGGGTTCGATCCCAACGCTTTCGAGTACATCAACCCGAACAGTGGGGGGTTGCTGGAATTTTTAGGGAACCAGAACGCCCCTTTGTTGAACCGCGCTACCCAGGGGCAGTACCCGTTAGGGTCGGTCTTCAAAATTGTGACCATAGCCGCCGCCCTGGAGAGCGGCCTGTACACCGCCGATACCACCTATAACTGCGGGTACTTCTTCGATGAAATTCCCGGCTTGCGCTTGAACGACTGGACCTATGAGCACTACCTGAGAGATGAAAAGACGCTACCCAGCGGCTTACTTACCTTGCCGGAGGGGTTGATGCGTTCGTGCAACCCCTTCTTCTGGCACATTGGGCTGGATTTGTTTACCCACGGGCAGGGCACAGCCATTGCCGATATGGCGCGTGCTTTTGGGTTAGGGAGTCCCACCGGCATATACGGCCTGCCGGAAGACGAGGAATCAGCCGGGCAAATCCTGAACCCGAAAGAACCCATCGACGCGGTCAACAACGCCATTGGGCAAGGTGGCACACTGGTCACACCGTTACAGGTGGCGCGTTTTGTGGCTGCCATTGGGAATGGCGGAACGTTGTATCGTCCGCAACTCATTGAGCAAATCGCTGCCTCAGGAGAGACGCCTACCTATACCTTTACCCCCCAGATTGACGGGCAACTTCCGCTTAGCCCTGAAAATGTGCAACTCATTCAACAGGCCATGACTAGCGTGGTGGAGGACCGGCGTGGTACGGCCTATTTTGTGCTGAGTTCGTACAGCAAGAATTACCGCATTCCCATTGCCGGCAAAACCGGTACGGCACAAGACCCCCCGCGTGACCCACATGCCTGGTTTGCCGGATACACCTTTGCGGAGCAGGAAGACCGTCCGGATATCGCCATTGCCGTGCTGATTGAGAATGGCGGGGAAGGCTCTGAAGTGGCCGCGCCCATTTTTCGTGGCATGGTGCAGGTTTATTTCCAAGGCTCGCGCACCGCTTTCCCATGGGAGGCCGGCGTTGGGGTGCCGAGAACCCCGACACCAGAATCTGAAGGAGATACAAATCCCTGAAATGCTGACCGGACGTATCATTCGCTCCCAATCGGGCTTCTTTACGGTAGAAAGCGAAGACGGATGCCAATGGGTGTGTCGCCTGCGCGGACGTTTGAAACGCGGACCACGCACCGGTGACTTGGCAGCCATTGGGGACTGGATACGTTTTTCCCCACTGGATGAAGAGACCGGCATGATCGAAGAAGTACTACCGCGCGAACGGGCGCTGGTACGCCTGGCCCCCACGCCGCGCGGCACATATCAACAGGTTATCATTGCCAATCCCGACCAAGTGCTGTTGACCTTTGCCTGTGATCACCCTGCACCGCGTTTTGGGATGCTAGATCGTTTTCTGGTGATTGCCGAGAACCAGGAAGTGCCCCCCGTCATTGTAGCAAACAAAGTAGACCTGGTGGGAATGGCGCGTGCGCGTGAGATGTTTGCCATCTATGCGCAGTTGGGCTATCCCGTCCTGTACACTTCTGTTCCCCAGAAGACAGGGCTAGATGACCTGCGGGCTTGTCTCCAAGGGCGAATTTCTGCCCTGACCGGCCCTTCTGGGGTGGGAAAAACCAGTTTGTTGAATGCCCTCCAACCGGGGTTGGGGTTGGCCGTGAGTCACGTAAGTGATGCTACCCGTAAGGGACGTCACACCACCGTGGCGAGCGCCTTGTATCCCCTGGAGGGTGGGGGGTACGTAGCCGATACCCCTGGCATCAAGGCGTTGGGTTTGTGGGAAATAGAGCCGGAGGAACTGGACGGTTACTTTCCCGAAATGCGAGACCTGGTGTCGTTGTGCACCTACAATGATTGTCATCACCTGGATGAACCAGGGTGCGCCGTGTTGGCGGCTTTAGAACAAGGTAAAATTGCTCCCAGTCGTTATCGCTCTTACGTGCGCATGAGATTAGGTGAGGATGCCGACGAAGTATTGGCATGATTTGAACTTTCTTCCTGAGTTAATTGTAAATTTTGCAGTGGTTTATTGTAAGATTTGGTAGAATGGGGTATAGTTTGCAAGGCTGGGGTAACGCCCGGTAGTTTTTATGGAAACGTCTGGAACCTGTTCCGTAGGTTGGCAACGCTCTCCTGAGTTGTGATCTCACATCAAGACGATTTATTCGGAGGAATGTACGTTGGATAATCGCAAAGTGATTTTAGAAATCAAAAACCTGCGAACGGACTTCAAAACGCAGGACGGCATCGTGCATGCGGTCAATGGAATTTCTTACAACATGCACGAGGGAGAGGCCATTGGGGTCGTGGGGGAAAGTGGTTGTGGCAAAAGTGTTTCGGTGCTTTCCATTATGCGTCTGCTGCCGGAAAATTTCGCCACCATTAAGGCTGACGCGATTAATTTTTATGGGAAGAATTTGTTAGAACTCTCTAAGGAGGAGATGCACAATATCCGCGGCAGCCAGATAGCAATGATTTTTCAAGACCCGATGACTTCGCTCAACCCGGTGTTGACCATTGGTTTTCAGTTGAAAGAGCCACTCAAATTGCACCTGGGGCTGAACGATGAAGAGGCTGCCGAGCGCGCCATCGAATTGTTGCGACTGGTGGGCATTCCAGAGGCAGAAAATCGTCTCAATGATTATCCACATCAGTTTTCTGGTGGGATGCGCCAACGAGCCATGATTGCCATGGCACTGGCCTGCAATCCGAAATTGTTGATTGCGGATGAGCCGACCACCGCGTTGGACGTTACCATTCAGGCGCAAATTGTAGACCTGGTAAAGCGGCTGCGTGAGCAATTTGGCATGGCGCTGATCTGGATTACGCACGACCTGGGCGTTGTGGCCGGTTTGGCCGATCGTATTTTGGTGATGTACGCGGGCTATATTGTAGAAGAAGCGTTGGTTGATGATTTGTATGCCAATCCGTTGCATCCCTATACCGTGGCCTTGATGCGTTCTCTACCTAATATGACCGGAGACCGCACGCAAAGGCTGGAGACCATTGAGGGGTTGCCGCCCGATTTGATTGCTTTGCCTAAGGGCTGTCCCTTTGCAGCGCGTTGCAAATTTGTGAAAGATAAGTGCCGGGTAGAAAACCCGCCTTTGCAAGAACTTGCCCCGCAGCACCGCGTGGCATGTTGGGTTGACATGGAGACAGGTGAATTGCGATGAGTGAAAATCAAGTCCTCATTCGAGTAGAAAATTTGACGAAACATTTCCCGATTACGCGCGGCATTGTTGTACAGCGTCAGATCGGTGCAGTGCAGGCGGTGGACAAAATCTCTTTCTTTATCCGACGGGGTGAAACGCTGGGGTTGGTAGGTGAAAGTGGGTGTGGCAAATCAACCACCGGACGCACGATACTGCAACTATACCGCCCAACATCTGGGCATATATATTTCAAGGATCAGGACCTGACAATATTGGGTGGAGAAGATTTGCGTCATATGCGCCGCAATATGCAAATCATCTTCCAGGATCCCTATGCGTCCCTTAATCCGCGCATGTCGGTTGGTGACATCGTTGCCGAACCGTTGGAAGTACACCGTATTGGGACGCGTACAGAGCAACGTGAGCGCGTCAAAGAATTGCTGGACCTGGTAGGCTTGAATCCATACTTTATCAATCGCTATCCGCATGAATTTTCGGGTGGGCAACGGCAGCGCATTGGTGTTGCGCGGGCGTTGGCGCTCAACCCGGAATTTATCGTCTGCGATGAACCCATCTCGGCGCTGGATGTATCCATCCAGGCACAGGTGGTCAACCTGCTGGAGGATTTGCAGGAGCAGTTTGGTCTCACCTACCTGTTCATTGCACATGATTTGAGCATGGTGCGTCACATTTCTGACCGGGTAGCGGTGATGTACCTGGGCAAGGTCGTAGAACTGGCAGACCGGCATGAACTGTATACCAACCCGTTGCATCCCTATACCCAGGCCTTACTCTCTGCCGTGCCGGTTCCCGACCCGGTCGTAGAACGACAGCGGAGGCGTATCATCTTGACGGGTGACGTGCCCAGCCCGGTGCATCCGCCTTCTGGCTGCCGTTTCCACACGCGCTGTCCGCTGGCGCAGGAGATTTGTAGCCAGGAAGAACCTGAGTGGCGTGAGATTTCACCTGACCACTGGGTAGCCTGTCACGTTGTGTAGTATTCGCAGAAGATTTTGAAGAAAAGACGTCTTTGTGATAAAATAATAGGCGCCCGTTTGGGCTTGCCGGAAGATGTAGTTCTCCATAAGGGTACGCTAATGTAATTTATGAAAGGAGGTGGTGCCCTCTAAGAGAACCGTAAAACAGTAGTTCCCCTATTGTACGGTATTACCCAAAAGGTAATGCCATCCGTTTCCTCACATATTTCCTGACATTGTTTTAGGAAGGAGAAGAACAAAATGAATCTAAAGAAGAGTTTTAGCATTGCTTTTGCGGTGCTGATGATCGCCAGCATGTTGCTCGTGGCTTGTCAGCCGCAACAAATTGAGGTCATTAAAACCGTCGTCGTTACCGAAGTCGTCGAGAAAGAGGGGGCGCAAGTTGTGGTTACCCAGATCGTAGAAGTGACCCCCGAACCGGTTGTAGTCGAACAGCCCGTCACACTGGACTGGAACTTCGGCACCGAGCCGCCGACCATTGATCCGGCGTTGGCCACTGACACCACGTCTGTGGACGTCATCCATAACTTGTTTGTCACCCTGACCCAGTTCGATCCGGTAACCGGCGAAGTTAGCCCTTACCTGGCCACCTCCTGGGAGAACGGGGAAGATGCCGATGGAAGCCAGACCTGGACCTTCCATCTGCGCGATGACATTCCCTGGGTGAAATACGATCCCATAACCGGTGAAACCACGCAAGTTGTGGATGCCGATGGCAATCCTCGCTTCGTCACCGCCTTTGATGTGGAATATGGCGCCAAGCGCACCATTGACCCTGCCACGGCTTCTGATTATGCCTACGTCGATTACATCATCAAGAACGCCGAAGCCGTCAATGGTGGCGCAGAAGGCGTTACCCTGGATGATGTTGGTGTCAAAGCCTTGGATGCAACCACCGTCCAGTTCACCCTGCAGACCCCGGCGGCTTACTTCCCGGCCATTGCCGGCATGTGGGTAAATGCGCCTCAGCCCTCTTGGGCTATCGACGAATGGGCCGAGAAATGGACCGAAGCCGGTCTCATCAACACCAGCGGCCCGTATGTCCTCGAAGCCTGGATTCACGGCGGTGAACTCAACCTGGTCAAGAACCCCCTGTGGGTGGATGCCGATAACGTTCAGATCGAACGCGTGCACGGCGTAATGATCACCGAAGCCTCCACTGCTTTCGCACTGTACGAAAACAACGAACTGGATAGCACTGGCGTGCCGCTGCCCGAAATGGACCGTGTCAAAGCCGATCCGGAACTGAGCCAGCAATATCTCAATGCGCCCAATCCCTGCACCTACTACTACGGCTTCACAAACAACAAACCGCCGTTTGATGACGCGCGTGTGCGCAAGGCCTTCGTGGAATCCATTGACCGCCAGAGCCTGATCGACAACGTCCTCAAGGGTGGCCAGGTTGCTGCCACTTCGTTTGCACCTCCTGGTATCTTCGGCGCCCCCGAACCCGGCACTGTTGGTCTACCCTACAACCCGGATGACGCCAAAGCACAACTGCAGGCTTACCTGGACGAAAAAGGCATCACGCTGGCTGACTTCAATGCGATGGGCATCACCATGATGCACAACACCAGCGAAGGACACGCCCAGATTGCGGCTGCCATTCAGCAGATGTGGAAGGACGTCCTGGGTGTAGATGTCAAGGTCGAGAACCAGGAATGGAAGGTTTACCTGCAGACCATCAAGAACTCCACCCCGCTGGAAGAGATGCCGCACATTTGGCGTCTAGGTTGGTGCGCCGACTACCCGGATGAGAACAACTGGGTGCACGAGGTCTTCAACAACCAGTCTGGCGCCAATCGCCTGCGCCGTGGTTGTGTGGATGCAACCTGCACCGAGGTCGTTCCTCTCAAATTTGATGAACTGACCGTCCAGGCGCAGCAGGAAGCAGATCCCGCCAAGCGCGCAGACCTGTACGCCGAAGCAGAACGCCTCCTGGCTGCAGAAGAAGCGGCTTACGCGCCGATCTACCACTACACCATCAACTCAGTCACCAAACCGTGGTTGACCCGCAACTTCCCGCCGTTGGGTGGTGTAGACTTCTTCAACTGGAAACTTGACATGGCTGCCAAACTGGCGGCTCAGGGCAAGTAATCCCTTGTATCTTTTGCGAGAGACCGGAGCATTCCTCCGGTCTCTCCACCCTCCCTATATGTGAGACGCATCTACGGGTATTTTTGAGGAACGAAAACCATGACAAGATATATCATCCGCCGAATCCTGGGCTTCATTCCGGTACTAATTGCCATTGCGCTGTTCACCTTTGTGCTCATGCGCGCTATCCCCGGAGGGCCTTTTGATTTTGCCGGTGACAAAAGTCTGCCTCCTCAGGTGGTTGCCAATATCGAAGCCAAATATCATTTGGACTGGCCGATGTGGAAACAATTTCTGTCCTATATGATCGGCGATGACCTGCTGGGTGAAGAAGGTATCTCTCGAGGTGTTCTGCGCGGTGATTTGGGCCCCTCCTTGCGCTACCGTTCGCAAAGCGTCAACGATATTATTGCCACCACTTTCCCCACTTCAGCGCAATTGGGTTTCCTTTCACTCTTATTAGCCCTGATGATTGGGCTGCCGGCGGGTATCATTGCTGCACTTAACCAAAATACCTGGCTGGATTACAGCAGTACCTTTGGGGCAGTGCTTTTTCTTTCTATCCCTAACCTGGTGTTGGCGCCGATTTTGATTTGGATCTTCGCACTCAAGTTAGGTTGGCTGCCGGTAGCCAGCTGGGGCGCAAAACCACCCTATGTGTTGGGCTTCTTGCCCCGCCTATCCCAACTTAACTGGGATTATGTCTCTCATGCGCTGATGCCCGTTTTTGCGTTGGGGACTTCGTCAGCGGCCGGTATTGCTCGCCTGACACGTGCCAGCCTGCTGCAAGTCATTCGTGAAGATTACATCCGTACGGCGCGTGCCAAAGGCCTGCGTGAACGTGTGGTGGTTGTTGTCCATGCGCTCAAAAACAGCCTGATTCCGGTTGTTACCGTGCTTGGCCCGGCGTTTGCCGGCCTGGTGACGGGTACTTTTGTTGTCGAACAAATCTTCGGCATCAATGGTATGGGCAAGCACTTTGTGCAAAGCGTAGGCAATCGTGACTATCAAGTGATTACCGGTGTGACTTTGGTATACGGTGTAATTCTGGTGATTGCCAATTTGCTGGTAGATATTACTTATGCGTGGCTTGACCCGCGTATTCGTTACGACTAGGAGATTGCCGCATGGCTGTTGCTGAACTTCCTCAAGAACAAACACTGGTACGCAAACAACGTAGTTTGTGGGAAGAAGCCTTTATTCGCTTGGTTCGCAATAAGGTTTCGGTGGCTAGTTCAATCTTTATTATTTTGCTGGCCTTGGCGGCCATATTTGCCAATGTCTTGGCGCCATACGATTATGCAGAACAGGATTTGACGCAAAACAACGCTGTACCGCGTTGGATGCTGCCCATTCTGCCTGGAAATGCAGCCAATTATGCCCGCATCACCACCGACTACCCATTGGGTGCTGATCACTTAGGGCGTGATATTCTCAGCCGGGTATTGTATGGGGCGCGTGTATCGCTCAGTTTCGCGGTCGTGGCATCCTTGATTAGCCTGCTCATTGGGACACTGTATGGCACGATTTCGGGCTATGCCGGTGGACGCATCGACGACCTTATGATGCGCATCGTGGACTTTTTATATGCCTTCCCCTTCCTGGTGGTCGTTATTTTGTTGCAGACTTACTTCAAGGCCCTGGGACGTGCCAGTGGTATGATCGGCTTTGGGGCCAAATTGTTGGCGTTCAACGATGCGATGGGGGGAATGTTGTTCCTGTTCGTTGCCATTGGCCTGATTAACTGGATCGGTATGGCGCGTATTGCGCGCGGCCAGGTGCTCTCGTACAAGCGTAAAGAATTTGTCGAAGCCGCACACGCGGTGGGTGCCAGTAATTCTCGGATTATCATCCGCCACTTACTCCCCAATATCATTGGGCCGTTGATTGTAGCCGAAACCCTGGCGATCCCCGGTTATATCTTCACCGAGGCATTCCTGAGTTTTATCGGTTTGGGAGTCAACCCGCCAACGCCCAGTTGGGGCATTATGATTTCCGAGGCCGTTCCGGCGCTGCGCAGTTATCCCAATCAGGTGCTTGTGCCGGCAATTCTCCTATCCTTGACCACCCTGGCCTTCAATTTCATGGGCGATGGCTTGCGTGATGCGCTTGACCCGCGCATGAAACAGTAGATTGCGCCTGGATAGCCTATCCATTGTTGACCTTCTCATCACTATTGAATTTCAGGCACCCGAGACGCCCAAAATGGCGAACGGGTGCTTTTTTTGTTATGAATCGAAAAATTTTCTTCCTCTTCTCTCTGTTGATTTTCTTAACCGCTTGTAATGGACAACCCGTACGCGGCAAAAAGGCTTCCTCGGACTGGAGCCGCGCCCTGCCGTTAGAGGGGATGCCCGCTGGCGGAATGGACGCCACCCTGAATCAGGGCGTGATGAATATCGTCTGGCCGGAGAAGATGGATGGCCACACCCAGGTGCGCTTTACCCGCCTGGAAATTGCTACGCAAACCCTCACCTCCCACTTCCTAAATTTGGGGGACGCGGCCTTGCGTTACGTCCGGTTGTTACCCCGCGCGGCGGATGGCTTCCTCCTTCTGTGGAGTTCACGTCAACCGGAGACTTCTCCCTGGGGCTTACAGGCCGCTTCATTGGATGCCGAGGGCACCTTAGATGGGACGCCTGTTGCCCTGGTGCCGCCGGCTGCCGGTGTGACCAATTTCGATGCGGCATTATTGCCTTCAGGCGAACTCTTTCTGGTATGGAAACAAAGCGCCCCTGTGGGGTTGTACGTTGCCCGCCGGCAGCCTGAGGAGAATACCCCCTTACAGGTTGACCTGATTTCAGAAGAGGGGGACAAACCGACCTTGCAGGTGGGCGAGGATGGACAGATTTTCCTGGCCTGGCAGGAAAACGACCGTTTGCTCTTCGCGATGCTGGCGACAGAAAATTCACCCCCCCTCACCCCATGGGAAGTTGCCCGTCTACCTCAAGGGACGGGGGTGAGCGTTTCTCGTCCCGTACTTGGGCTGACCGACGATTGGGTTTACATTCTGTGGTCAGTGTTGAATCGTTCCGGATTGGAAGCAGGCACAGGGCGCATCGAATACCTTTCCTTCCCGCGAACTGTTCCTGCTGCTGTTCCTGCGCAACGAGTCAATATCTCCCCGGCAGAAGAGCCGCGTTACCAAGCGGTGACATTGTGGCCGGGCATTACGCAACTGGCCCCGCCGACCAACCCAGCCTATAGCAGCGACTTTATCCTCGAACCGGCGGTTGCCTCTGGACGGGGAGACGTGTTGGGGATAACGTTAACCGCTCGTCAAGCCTACCGCCTGGATGCTCATGTCCAGATAGCCGTGGCATTTTTACAAGAAGGAACAATGAGGTATACTTTGTTTGCTTGGTTGAACCTTTCCCTATTTTGAGAAAATAGATTTTCATGTCTGGTGGTGAAAATTATTTTTCATGGCGACTTACAAGATTTATCAGGATCAGAGCCGGTGAATGTCCCATTGGATAGAGAATTAATCTTTTCTTTACAAAGCGGCGATGTAGATGCTTTGGGCGCATTGTATGATCGTCATAGTGCGCTGGTCTACCGCACGGCCTATGCGATTACCGGGGACCCAGATGCGGCTTCAGATTTGCTGCAAGATGTCTTTGTGCGCCTGAGTCGTTTTGCGCATCGTGTTGATCCTCGACGACCGCTGGAGCCATGGCTATACCGTATGACAGCCAACCTGGCCTATACCTGGCTGAAACGGCGTAAGCGTTGGCTTCACCCGTTGGATGATGCCATGGAATGGTTGTTGGATTCTGCTCGGGAGCGTAGTTTGCAACAACAGGCCGAAAAAAATGCAGAGGCGGAGCAATTGCACCAGGCAATCCTGAAATTGCCGGTGCAACAGCGCGTGGTTGTTGTGATGTACTACATTAATGATTTGTCATTGCAAGAAATTGCCGAGATTTTAGAGATTCCAATAGGTACGGTCAAGTCTCGGTTGCATTATGGGCGGCAGTCTCTGCGGAAAGTGCTCAACTTGGATGCCGATATACAGGGTGAGGTTATTTGTGAATTCACATAACTCTGATGAACAAGCCTTTGCCGACCGAGAACTGGCGTCTTTGCTGAAGGCCTGGATTGCTGAGGCGCCAAAGCCGCCTGCAGAAGTGCGCCAACGCGTAGTACGATATGCGGATGCACTGCACTGGTTGCCGCGTGCTGAATCCTGGCGGGCCTGGGTGTTTGCTTTCAGGTTGCTTTCACCCGAATATCATCGCCTCTCCAATCCTTATGATTGGATCACCTTCCAAGCGTCCCGATGTCGCCTGGTGCTGTGATGGGATTTTTAGGGGGAGAAAATCTTGGAGCGCGAAGCGCCCGCCTCCCACCTGAAATCCAGTCGGTTTCCTGGGGGGGGAAGGGGGCCTCAGGGATAGTAGGTCAAGCACCTTCAGTTGATCTGTCTAAATTTACCGGATGTCGTGAACCTTGTGCGTCTACAAATCGTAGGTTAATCGTAAATTTTCCGCAGGTTTCTTGACGTGAAGCCGTTCTTGTGCTATATATGCAACAGTTTTGTATGGCGCCGTATGCTCGGCAGATTACGGAAGTGCCAAGTTGTATTGTCGAAGCATGTCATGCCATGAGAAATGATGCATGGCAGTGGAGGAGGTGGTGTCCTGCGCTTTAGATACAATTTCTCGTTGTGCTTCCACACGTTTTGCCGAAATTTGGCGCTAGCAACCAATAATTGTTTTCCTTACTAGGAGGAGAAACACAAATGTCCAAAAAATTGATGTATATCCTTGGGTTACTCGTTATCGCCAGCATGGTGCTGGCCGCGTGTGCCCCGGCGGCGACTCCCGAAAAGGTCGTCGAGACGGTAATTGTAACCGTCGAAGGGAAGCCGGGCGAAACCGTTGTTCAGGTTGTGACCCCCACGCCCGAACCGGTTGCCATGCCCGACACCCTGGTCATCTGCATGGGGCAGGAACCCGAAACCCTGTACCCCTACGGCGGCTCCATGCTCGCGATGAGCAGCGTGCTCGAATCCGTCTATGATGGCCCGATTGATGCTCGCTCCTTCGATTACCAAGCGGTTATACTGGAGAAATTACCCAGCCTGGCCGATGGCGATGCCGTTATTCAACAAGTTACCGTCAAAGAAGGCGACAAGGTCGTCGATGCTGATGGTAATCCTGTTGAACTGCAGGTCACCAGCGACACCTTCACCCAGACCATTATGATTAAGCCCAGTGGTTCCACAGAAGCCGTGCCCTACGAAGGTGGCGAAGTCACCCTGGATCAGATGGTGGTGACTTTCAAAATGCTGCCTGACCTGAAATGGTCGGACGGTGAACCCCTCACGGCTGCCGACTCGGTGTACTCCTTTAACCTGGCTGCCGACCCGGACACCCCCTCCAGCAAATACGCTATTGAGCGCACCGCCTCTTACGAAGCGCTGGATGAGGTCACACTCCAGTGGACCGGCTTGCCTGGTTACAAAGACGCAACCTATTTCATCAACTTCTGGACGCCCTACCCCGAACACCTGTGGAGCCAATACACGGCTGCGGAACTGGTTGAAGCAGAAGAATCCTCGCTACGCCCGACCGGTTGGGGTCCCTACGTAATTGACGAATGGGTGAAAGGCGACCACATTTCCCTCCACAAGAACCCCAATTACTTCCGTGCGGATGAGGGCTTGCCCAAGTTCGATAACCTGGTGTACCGCTTTGTGGGTGAGAACTCCAACGCCAACATCGCGGCGGTCTTGTCCGGCGAATGTGACATCGTTGATCAGACCTCCGGTCTTGATGACCAGAGCGAACTGTTGCTCGAGTTGCAAGGCAGCGGCCAACTGCAGGCCACTTTCGTCACCGGCACGGTTTGGGAACACGTCGACTTTGGCATCCAGAATATTTCCTATGACGACGGCTACGATGTGGCCGCCGGCGATCGCTATGACTTCTTCAGTGATGTGAAGGTCCGCCAGGCGTTTGCCATGTGTATGGATCGCCAACAGGTGGTTGACACCGTGCTCTATGGTCAGTCTATCGTTCTGGATACTTATCTGCCGCCGCAACACCCGCTCTTCAACGCTAACGTCAAGCACTACGACTATGATCCCGAAGCGGCGAAGGCGCTGTTTGCTGAGGCCGGCTGGACAGACAGCGACGGTGATGGCTACCTTGACAAAGACGGGCAGGTGCTGGAAGTTGCCTACGAGACCACATCAGCGGCTCTGCGCCAAAGCGTGACCGAAATCATTGCTCAATCGCTCGAAGGCTGCGGCGTCAAAGTCAACCTGAACTACTATCCTGCGGGTGAATGGTTCGCTGATGGTCCGGATGGCAAACTCTTCGGCCGCCTCTTCGATCTGGGAGAATTCGCCTGGCTAACCGGTGTGGAACCGCCTTGTGATCTGTACATTACCGATCAGGTTCCCGGCCCTGAGGATGGAACCTGGACTTCCATCATGACCGGTGAATCTGGTCTGACCTTCCCCTCTGGCTGGGGTGGTCAAAATGAGACTGGTTACCACAACCCTGAATACGATACCACTTGTAAGGCTGCTCTGCAGTCCTTGCCCGGTCAACCATCCTACAGTGAAATGCACCTGAAGACTCAGGAAATCTTTGCCAACGATTTGCCCGTTGTGCCGCTGTTCCTGCGCCTGAAACTGGCGGCAACCCGCCCGGATATGTGCGGTTTCATCATGGATCCGACCGCCAATAGCGAAATGTGGAATATCGAAGAGTTCGGTTTTGGCCCGCTGTGCCCGTAATCGTCGTTTTCGATAACCCCATGTGACACCACCTGGGGGAGCCGCCTCTGTGGCTCCCCCCCTTTCGCATGAGAAGATAAAGGCGTGATATGTATTGCCTGTTTTCAGACGGTAGATGTGACGGCTTTATCTCTTGCCTATTTTGGTATAGTGACCCCCAATTTGTGCCTGTTTCAAATGAACTGTATCATCTCAAAAAGAAGGGGAAACGTCCCGCGAAGTACCCGCAGGGTGAAGG
>DYKW01000207.1 GCA_020722405.1 Anaerolinea thermophila | reverse complement strand
GCATGGGGGCGATCGGCCAGGTCGTCGATGACCATGAGCTTTTTGTAGCAGCCTTGCAGTGCCTGCTCCCAGCGCGCGTCGAGGGCGTAGTGATCGACAACGAGCCAGTCCGGCTCATCTTGGCTGAGGATGGCCCTAGTGTCCGCCGCATCGGTTTCCCAAGGGCAATTCAACCAGTGGGCGTGGGGTGGGCTCTCGGTGGGGCGGTCCTCTCCGTTTATCGCGAGCAAGCTCGCTCCTACGGGGAGTGCATCAACTCGGTAGCCCTTGCTGCGGATGTGTTCGATCAGGTGGCCGGGGTGCTCACGGCAGATGAAGCGGCACTCCGCACCACTGGCAGCCAGGGCGTTGGCAAGGGTCAGGCAGCGCATGACGTGGCCGGTGCCGATATCGAGCGAGGCGTCGACACGGAATGTCACGGTCATGGGGCGGCTTGACGTCATGTCGCAGCCTCCCTCATGGCCTTGAACATCCACTCTGCACGCTCCCAGTCCTCGGGGGTGTCGATGTCCTGCACCCGGTGACGCGGGAGGATGACGGGTGCGGCAGCCGGGGAGAAGATCGGCTTGGCCGCAAGCCAGGCCGAACTTTGGCCCCAGTAGAACTGGCCGGCATCGTGGTAGGCCTCCTCCAGATCCTGCGAGCGGGCGTTGAAGTGTTCGGGGTGGAACATTTCCACCCGGCCTGCCGCCGTGAGGCGGAGGGCGCGCTGGATGGGGAAGGCGTAGCTGGTGACGGAGAAGGCGTACTCACAGTCCGTCGTGCCCAGAATCTCAAGGCCCGTTTGGATATCTTCAGCGCGGACAAACGGCGCCGTTGCATAGATGCAGCAGACCTCCTCGGGCGCTGTCCCTTGGCGCTGGAACCACTCGATGGCATGGCGGATGACCGGGATGGTTCCTGTGTGGTCATCCGACAGTTCGGCGGGGCGCATGAAGGGCGCGGCAGCGCCATGGGCACGGGCGACGTCGGCAATCTCGGCGTCGTCGGTGGAGACGATCACCTGGTCGAAACAGCCGCTCTGGAGCGCGGCCTCGATCGACCAGGCGATCATCGGCTTGCCACCGAAGGGCCTTATGTTCTTGCGCGGGATGCGCTTGCTGCCGCCGCGGGCGGGGATTACAGCGAGTTTCATGCAACTTGATCTGCCAATCGAGCTTTATGTTTAACGTGGCCGTAGTTCTTTATAGGCTCTTCAAATAAGTAGTATGTGATACTGGCGGTGATGATCGTTGCTATGGCTACAAGTAAGATCAGATTGTTACCTGACACTCCTGCCGTTTTCGCTATTGTGAGAATCAGCAGATGCCAAAGATAAACGCCATAGGATATGTTTCCTAGGTATTGTGATATTGGCTTGAGTTTGTCTGGGGTATTTAGGGTTGCTGCAGACATGATCATAAGGATAACGCTTGCGATCATGAACAAACCAATTGGCCCCGTCAGGAGTTCCAGCGCGCTGTCGGAAGGGGTAAGCACGACGGCTAAAAACGAAGTGATGAATAAAGCAAAAGCGGATCTTTGTCCCAATATTTTTTTAATTTTGTCCAGGTGCATGGAAATTATTATTCCGGCGTAGAAATAAAATATGAAACTTAGTGGTTGTATATATGGCTTCCAGTGGGGGGCGAGGCTTCCCTGTGAGGGGAGTACGTAGTTGATATACGAGACCTGTGCTATTAGCAAGATTAGCCCTGCGAGTAAAGGACGGTAAAGTGCAAGGGCGATGAAGGCTGGGAAAGAGAAATAGTAAACAATTTCAATGCCAATGCTCCAGGCGCCGCCTGTTATGGTGTTTGATCCTGGGTCTGCAAAGCCGAAAAGGCCTATCATGCTGACAAGTAAATGGAGGACGTTTGTGTTTCCCATTGTAACAGCCCTCAACGTGGCCCATGAAATTGTTACGAGAAGTAGTAGTGGGAATATTCTGTAAATGCGTGCATTTGCGAAATCTATAATCCAGTTAATGTTTGAGTTGAATTTGTTTTTATAAGCGTAATGAAGGGAGAGGCCGCTTAAGACGAAAAATCCATAAACGGAGTAAAGCCCGATGTTGTAAAGAAGATGGCCGTGTACATAATAAAGTAGGTGATAGCCCATAACCATGAGGGCGAGGGTACCCCTGAGTAGGTCTAGAAATATAAGGCGCTCCTGCGTTTTGTTCATGTTTATTCTTTACCCTTTGGAAATCGCATGTAACGCTTTGAAGACCTTGGCCTGTTGTTCATCTGTCAACGTCGGATACATGGGCAGGCTGATGGCCTCAGCGTAGTAGCGCTCGGCCTCGGGAAAGTCACCGGGCCTGAATCCCATGCGCTGGTAGTAGGGCTGGGT
>DYKW01000206.1 GCA_020722405.1 Anaerolinea thermophila | reverse complement strand
AAAAAAATCGCCGCCCCTGTTGCCGGGGGCGGCGATTTTTGCTTAAAGGCGGCTTATCACTTCTTCGGTCATTGCACGGGTGCCGAGGCTGCCGCCCAGGTCGGCGGTGCGCGCCCCGGCGGTGATGGCGGCATCCACTGCCGCTTCCACCTGGGCGGCTTCGGCTTCCAGGCGCAGGGAGTGACGAAGCAGCATGGCGGCGGAAAGGATGGTTCCGATGGGGTTGGCAATTCCCTTGCCGGCAATATCCGGCGCGGAGCCGTGAATGGGTTCGTATAAGCCAACCGTGCCTTCGCCCAGGCTGGCGGAGGGCAACATGCCCATCGAGCCTGCCAGCACGCTGGCTTCGTCTGTCAGGATGTCGCCGAACATGTTTTCGGTGACGAGGACATCCAGGGCGGCGGGGGCGGTGATGAGACGCATGGAGGCGGTATCAACCAGCATATGTTCCAGCGCAATTTGAGGGTTTTCCGCACCCATTTGGGTTGTCACCTGCCGCCACAGGCGGGAAGATTCCAGCACGTTGGCTTTATCTACGGAGGTGACTTTGTTTTTGCGCCCTTTTGCCAGCCGAAAAGCCAGTTCCACCACGCGGCGGATTTCGTAGTCGTAGTATTCCATCGTGTCAACGGCGCGTTCCCGCCCGTCTTTCACGTCTCGCCCTTTAGGCCAGCCAAAGTATAAGCCGCCGGTTAACTCGCGGATGACGAGGATATCCACCCCTTGCAGTTTTTCTGGCTTCAGCGGGGAGGAATCGATGAGAGCAGGGTGAACTTTCACCGGTCGCAGGTTGGCGAACACGCCCAAGCCTTTTCGCAGGGCTAAAAGCCCACGTTCCGGGCGGTCTTTGGCGTTGGGGTCATCCCATTGGGGTCCGCCCACCGCGCCGAGTAAGATGGCATCGGCGGCTTTGCAGGCGACCAGGGTTTCGTGAGTGAGGGAAGCGCCGTAAGCGTCTATGGAGCAGCCGCCGATGAGGTGTTCCTGGTAGGTAAATTGGTGTCCGTGCCGGGTAGCGATGGCATCCAGCACGCGGACGGCGGCGGAGGTCACTTCGGGACCAATTCCATCGCCGGGGAGGAGGATGATGTTTGCTTGCAGGGGGTTCCTTGGGGTTACTATTCTCTATTCTCTGTTCTCTTCTGACCGCTGCCTTACATCGTCAGCCCATATTCGACTGCGTCTGCCAGGGCACGCCAGGAGGCTTCGATGATGTTGGCGCTCGCGCCGACTGTTGTCCGGCGGCGGGTTCCGTTTTGGGTGTCTATCAGCACGCGGGTAAAGGCGGCGGTGCCGTTGTTGCCATCCAGCACGCGGACTTTGTAATCGGCGAGGTGAAATTTCTCCAGGGCGGGGTAGCGCGGGGTGAGGGCTTTCCGCAGGGCAAGATCGAGGGCGTTGACGGGTCCGTTCCCCTCGGCGGCGGTGTGCAGGATTTCATCCGAGCCGGGAACCCGGACTTTGACGGTGGCTTCGGCGAAGATTCCGCGCCCGGCGCGATGTTCCACATTGACGGTGAAATCTATCATCTCGAAGGGCGGCTGATAATACATTTCCTGCCGCTTGAGCATGAGGACAACCGAGGCTTCAGCCGCTTCAAAGGAGAAGCCTCGCGCTTCCAGGGTTTTAATCTGGCTGAGAACGTCCGCCACTTCATCGCCGGTATCCATCTCCAGACCGTATTCTTCGGCTTTGCTGAGGAGGTTGCCTCGCCCG
Organism: Anaerolinea thermophila; assembly: GCA_020722405.1. Lineage (GTDB taxonomy): Bacteria > Chloroflexota > Anaerolineae > Anaerolineales > DRKV01 > DRKV01. The sequence continues at coordinate 664 of DYKW01000206.1, read as the reverse complement.
GAAAGGTCAGACACGACTACGCGCATCTTGTTGCCCACGCTTTCGGGTTTGATGTGCTGATAGGACTGCGAGGAGCGGCGGGTGGCGGCGACATGCACCCCGCCTTTGTGGGCAAAGGATGATTTTCCGATGTAGGGCAGGTGGTCGTTGGGGGTAATGTTGGCGACTTCGTCCACAAAGTGGGAGAGTTCGTACAGTTTGGCGAGGCTGCCCTGAGGCAGGCAGGTGTAACCCATTTTCAGTTCCAGGTTGGGCATAACGGAGCAGAGATTGGCGTTTCCGGCACGCTCGCCCACGCCGTTGATGGTTCCCTGCACCTGAACAGCGCCCTCCCGCACGGCAACGAGGGAGTTGATGACCGCCGATTCGCCGTCATTGTGGGCGTGAATGCCGAGGGGGAAATTGACGGTTTGGCGCACATCCCTCACGATGCTTTCGGCTTCCCAGGGCAGCAAGCCGCCGTTGGTATCGCAGAGGACGAGAATCTCGGCGCCGCCGCGCATGGCGGCTTGCAAAGTCTCCAGGGCGTAGGCGCGGTCGGCTTTGTAACCATCGAAGAAGTGTTCGGCGTCATTCTCACTCCGCCGTCACAAAGCAAGTTCCCACCAAACCCGCGCCAGAGTGGACTGAGAGACCGGGGGTCAATTCGGTATACAGGATTTCC
>DYKW01000205.1 GCA_020722405.1 Anaerolinea thermophila | reverse complement strand
GCTCCTGGGAGCGCCGGACCCCAGTCCGGCGGTTGCTGCCGAGCCGGTGCTCGGCACACCCAGGCGTACCCGGCGGCGTGGGCCCGCCTCTGCTACAACAAGAAATTTACCTGTTTCTTTCGGTTTGAGCAGCGTGTGCTGTGGCTTTACTCGCAGTGCTATTTGGTTTTTGAACCGATCTTGCTTTTGAAACGCCTGTGTGTGGAGAGAAGTCTCAACCGCACAGGTCGAGAGAATCTGGAAAGTCATTCACCACCCGGCGAATGCCATCCTTCAGGCAGGACCCTGACATTGCAGTTGATCAGCAAGCCCACCTTGCAACCAGAAAGCTTCAGGTAGGAAAGCAACTGAGCCTGATGAATCGGCATCACCTCGACAATGACCGCTTCTTCGACGAGAAGATCCAGGCGGTAGCCACAATCCAGCTTGACCTCCCGATAGACCACGGGCAGAGGTTTCTGTTGTTCCACCTTCAGGCCGCGTTGGGCCAAAAGTCAGACAGGCTTCATACGCCGACTCCAGAAGGCCAGGCCCCAGAGCGCGGTGCACTTCGATAGCGGCACCGATAATGCTCTCCGTGATCTGGTCAAGATTTTCCCGTTTTGTCATCTCAGCGCTCTCTGCGTTCTCGGCGGTAAACAAATACGTGGCAGGTTTCACGGATGGGGTATTCGCCGACATCCGTTCAGTCTTCTGTGTTGAGTCCATACACGTGGCTCACGGGCACGGCAAAAAGAAAACCGGTGTAAGGTCGGTTCAAATCGCCGAGTTCCGCTTGGGCTGCAGCAACCAGTTTTTGCACCATTTCTTCGCCCTCGACCACGCTGAACAGGGTGCGATGATGCTCCTCCTGCCCTGCCAGCAATGACCGCACGGATGGGAGCAGTGGAATATCATCGCGTTGTGCTTTCTTTTTCATACGTGCCAGACCGGTACTATTTAAAATGGTTACACCACGTGCTCCCGCAGCCTCCCAGGCGTCCAACACCGGATTACACTGGTCGGGGTTGTCCACAATAAGCACTACCATGTAATACATTTTTTCACCTCTTGGTTTTTGTAATCAAGTCTACGCTTTTTGTGGTTGACGAAAGGACAATCTCAGGAAAATAGGTGTTGCTAGGGTGGTGATGATGACAATGCCTACTATAACAGCGAAAACTTGTGGGGAAATGATGCCGCTGTTGATGCCATTGTTGGCGATAATCAGACCGACCTCCCCTCGGGACATCATGCCCAGGCCTAATTGCAAGGCTTCACGGCGATTCAGGCCACCCCAATAACCGCCCAGCCCGCAGCCCAAAACTTTCCCAACCACCGCGCCAAGGGTCAAGACGATTAAGAGCCAGATCACGCTGTTGTCAACCAAGCGCGCGTTGGCAGACAGTCCTACCGAAACGAAGAAGACGGGCACAAAGATACCGTATGCCACCGAACTAAATTGTTCTTTGATACGGTCCTTGAACGGCGAACGGGAGAGTACCAACCCTGCCAAAAAAGCACCGGTAATGGGTGCCATGTGCCCAATCGTTTCGGCTGCCCAGGCATACACCAACATGACCACAAACACGAAAGCCAGCAAACCGCGGCTAATGGGTAGCCGCTCTATACGGCTGATGAGTTTGGGAAGTGCTATTAGCCCGAACAGTCCAAATACGCTCAAGAAGAGCACCATCTGACCAATCAGAATGAGAATGCTCAATGCCCCGCCTTTTCCGGAAGATTCAACTACCGCGAAGAAAATCGAAATGCCCAAAATCACCAGCACATCGTCCAAAACGGCGGAGCCGAGCAGGCCAAACCCAACTCGTGTGCGCAGGTATCCCAGTTCAATCAAGGTTTGGGCGGAGATACTTACGCTGGTTGCGGAGAGAATCAGGCCTATAAAAATGGCACGGTCGATAGGATAGTGAAACAGCAACATATTGATGGCACTCAAAAGGAGGGGGAACGCCACGCCAGTAACGCCGGCCAGAACAGCCACCTTACCTGAGTTGAGTAAATCCGAAAGATGTAATTCCAGACCGGCGATAAACATCAGCAAGAGCACGCCGATTTCTGCAAAATGTTGGAGCTCTACTTGCAGTAACGTGGCGTGACTTGTGAAGATATCCCATTGCAAGAAATAGAGCACAGATGGCCCCAGAATTAAGCCCGCCAACAACTCGCCTAACACGGCCGGTTGATGGAGGCGTACACTAATGTACCCTCCCACCTTGGAAAAGGTAATAACGACGACCAATGCCAACCCAAAGGCAAGAAAAGATGTGGTATCTGCACCTTCTCCGGCTGCGGATATAGAGAGAAATAAGGAAAACATCATATTTTTAGAAGTCGCCATGAAAAATAATTTTCACCACCAGACATGAAAATCTATTTTC
>DYKW01000204.1 GCA_020722405.1 Anaerolinea thermophila | reverse complement strand
GCCCGCAAGAGCGTCGGCCTGTTCGTGGGTCTGCTACACCGCAACGAGGCCTTCCACTCCAAGGAGGTTTGAGACAACTCTCCTTCTCCAGTCCGGAGTCCTGCTAACAGGCTGCCGGTCATAACGCCCGCTCATAGCCTCCGCAAAGCGTGACTGCGGTAGGTTTGTTTAGACTTGTCTCGTTTTTCCCTTTTTAAGATTCAATTTTGCCTATTGACTTTTACCGCACTCTTTTGGGGCACAGAGGCCCCTCATCAAATGCCTAGAAATCCTGCAAAACGCATTTTCTCTAAAATCATTCCACAGGTCCCCATGAAAAATCGCCAAATCCCAGCGCTCGCATTACACCCAGGTTGGCTCCCGATACATGCCAAAGACATCCTTCATCACGCCGATGATTTCGCCCAAGGTGGCGTAAGCACGCACGGCTTCCAAAATGTAGGGCATGGTGTTTTCGGTGCCCTGGCAGGCAATGCGCAGCCGGTCGAGCGCCTGCCCTACACGCCCCTGGTCACGCTCCTGGCGCAACTTCTTCAAACGGGAAACCTGACGGTTGTAGCCGTTGGGGTCCATTTCTTGCAGCGGGATGGTGAGCGGGGTGTCATCCTGGTAGGCATTGACGCTCACAATGGCACGCACCTTTTCGTCAATCTCGCGCTGGTAGCGATAGGCGGCATCGGCAATTTCGCTTTGGAAGAAGCCTTTTTCGATTGCCGGCAACACGCCGCCCAGTTCTTCGATACGCCGGAAGTAATCGTAGGCCTGTTTTTCGATGCGGTTGGTCTGCGCTTCCACAAAGAAGGAGCCACCCAGCGGGTCGATAGTGTTGGCAACGCCGGACTCTTCGGCCAGAATCTGTTGGGTGCGCAGCGCAATGGTGACGGCGTGTTCGGAGGGCAAGGCCAGGGCTTCGTCCATGCTATCGGTGTGTAAGGATTGCGTCCCCCCCAGCACCGCCGCCAGTGCCTGAATTGCCACGCGCACGATGTTGATTTCAGGCTGCTGGGCGGTGAGTGAAACCCCCGCCGTCTGCGTGTGGAAGCGCATCAGCCACGAACGCGGATTTTTGGCGCCGAAGGTTTCACGCATCTCACGCCCCCAAATGCGACGGGCAGCGCGGTACTTGGCAATCTCTTCGAAGAAGTCGTTGTGCGCGTTGAAGAAATGCGACAGGCGCGGCGCAAAATCGTCCACGTCCAGGCCGCGCGCTATCGCCCAGCGCACGTATTCCATGCCATCGGCCAGCGTAAAGGCTAATTCCTGGGCAGCCGTCGAGCCGGCCTCCCGGATGTGGTAGCCGCTGATGGAAATGGTATTCCATTGGGGCAAGTGGTGCGTACCGTACTCGATGGTATCGGTCACCAGGCGCATGGAGGGTTCAGGGGGAAAGATGTACTCTTTTTGGGCAATATATTCTTTGAGAATGTCGTTTTGGATGGTACCGCGCAACTGCTCGGGGCGCACGCCCTGTTTCTCGGCCACCGCAATGTACATCGCCCAAATGACGGCCGCCGGAGAGTTAATCGTCATGCTGGTAGAGACTTTGTCCAGTGGAATGCCTTCCAGCAAAATTTCCATATCCTTGAGCGAGGAAACCGCTACCCCGCATTTGCCAAATTCCCCCCGCGCTTCGGGGGTGTCGGTGTCGTAGCCCATCAGCGTAGGCAGATCGAAGGCAATCGAAAGGCCGGTTTGGCCTTGTTCGAGCAGGTATTTGAAACGCTGATTGGTCTCCTCGGCCGTGCCAAAGCCGGCAAACATGCGCATGGTCCACAGTCTACCGCGGTGCATGGTCGCGTGGACGCCGCGCGTGTAGGGGTACTCGCCCGGGTTGCCCAAATCCCGCAAATAATCCATGTCGGCAACATCCAACGGGGTGTACAGGCGACGGATGGGTTCCGATGAGGTGGTGATGAACTCCTGGCGGCGTTCAGGGAATTTCGCCAGGGTCTGCTGTAAGGTGGTTTCTTCCCACTGCTCGAGCGCCTTTTCGATTTCGCTCAATTTTTTGCGGTCGTACATAAGTCCTCCTTGTTACATTCAAAGTACTGGCACCGGTTTCAACAAATTATACCGCGCCAAAGGGTTTCTCTAAAATTTTGTGTATCTTCTCAAATTTTTGGGGTAACCCCAAAATGTTCAAACCTTAACGCAAAGCCGCGAAGACGCGAAGGCAGGTGACAGGCACGGGCGAAAACCTTTCACGGGCGAAAAGTTTTTCGCCCCTACTATTCGACTACCTAAACAACTACGCGATTTAAAACGTAATTTTCTTTGTGGCTCTGCGTCTTAGCGTCTTGGCGTTAAAATAGCTACCCGCTCCCCGAATTTTTGAGAAGTCGCCATGAAAAATAATTTTCACCACCAGACATGAAAATCTATT
>DYKW01000203.1 GCA_020722405.1 Anaerolinea thermophila | reverse complement strand
AGCGAGGAGAAATCTTAACCCCTGTTGAGAAGTCGCCATGAAAAATAATTTTCAGATCAGATACCGAAGGATATTGATATTTGGATTTGGATCAATCCCGATAATGCGAAAAAAGTCATCGAAACACTGATAGACTTTGGCTTTGGGTCTTTGGGGTTGCAAGCCAATGATTTCTTAGAAGCGGAGACGATTGTCCAGATAAGCTATGCCCCGAATCGGATCGATTTGATCATGGGAGTCCCCGGGGTAGATTTCGAAGAATGTTATGCGAAGCGGGTGGTAGAAGAAATCGACGGCGTGTCTCTCGCGTTCATTGATTTAGAAAATTTGAAGAGAGCGAAAAAAGCATCGGGGAGGTTACAAGATCTCGCAGATATTGAGAATTTGGAGTAACAACGGTGTTGGGGTAGAGTTTCAGCGCTTCTAACCCACGCTTTCTAAGAGACGGCTGGTGCGGGAAAGTGAGGCCAAGTTTTTTGGCCTTGCGTTGCGCGAAATGCAAAGTTTTGTGCTATCATGAGTTTGGCGTCTTGCCCGCCACGGCGGCAGGTGAGCCTTAACGTTGTGCTGTTGGACAATGCAGTTTGTCAGTAGCGTTTGTATAGAGTAAAATGGGGGTTACTTGTCGAGGGTCTCTGTAGACTGTATTTGAGTGAGGTGGTGTTTTGAATGAGTATTCGTCATCCGAATTGGTGATTCGTGATATTGTTGGGAGTAAGCGAACCAGCCTTGAGAAATTGACCACCCTTCTTTCCCAGGATTTGGATTTTCATGGCGAAGACAGCGGGTATGCGTCACATAACTTTCATTCATTTCCTGCAAAATTTCCTCCCCAGTTGCCGCGTAAGTTTATCGAAGGGTTGACCGTTCCTGGCGACGTAGTGCTTGATCCCATGATGGGCTCTGGCACTACTGTGCTTGAAGCGTATTTATCTGGCAGACGCGGGATGGGCTTTGACATTGATCCCCTTGCGTTGATGCTCACGAAGGCCAAGGTCACCCCTCTTGATGCAACGTTGGTTTCTCAGGCCAGTAATAAGATTTTGGAGCGGGCACAGCGTATCGCCAGAGAACGACGGCATGAATTAGTGAGGAAATTGGAGAACCAATGGGATTCGAAGACACGGGACTTTATCGATTACTGGTTTGCGCCTGAAGCGCAAATAGAACTGTTGTCACTCATAACCGAGATAGATCAAATAGAGGATACGGAACTTAGAACCTTCTTTAAACTTGCCTTTTCTGCCATCATTATCACAAAATCTGGTGGAGTATCTTTGGCTTTCGACCTGGCACATACCCGACCCCATCGAGCAAAGGTTGTCATTGGAACGTCCGGCGAAATCATATTGGGCAGCAATTTCGCCGGCAGTTCGTCGCGCCGCGCCAAGTTTTTGACCAAAACATTGCGATCGCCCTTCAAGGAGTTTGAGAAGCGGGTTGAACAAAATTTGAGATGGTTGAAAGAATCCAACTCGGACAAAAGTCAACCATATCTGGAAGGGTTGTTTGAACCACAGCCAGAGCGAATTAAACCTCACATTGCCCTCGGAAATGCGCAGGACTTGCCCTTAGATGATGATTCTATTGACCTGATTGTGACTTCTCCCCCCTATGCGTCCAATGCCATTGACTATATGCGAGCACACAAGTTCTCTCTAGTGTGGATGGAGTATCCCGTCGATGATCTTGGGCAGAAGAGGAAGGAATACATTGGCGGTGAAGCGGTCACAAACTTCAATTTTGAGAATCTGCCCGACAAAACCAGCCAAGTCGTTGCCGATATTTCTAAACGGGATGAGAAAAAAGGCCGTATATTGCACCGCTATTTTTCAGAGATGACACGAATTTTACGAGAGATGTTTCGAGTGTTGAGACCTGGCAAAGCGGCAATAGTTGTGGTAGGCAGTTCCGTAATGCGAGGCAAAGATACCGAAACCCATATTTGCCTGGCTGAAATTGGCCGGCAAATCGGTTTTGAGATTCCCAAGATCGGAGTACGCTACCTTGACCGCAATCGTCGGATGATGCCCGCTGGCGCTAATCTTGACCTGGAATCGCAAATTCAGCAACGAATGCACGAAGAATATGTGATTGGCTTCTACAAATCTGAAGCCCGAGACAGCGAGAGAACAAAATGAGCATTGCACAGTTACGCACGAAATACCATCAGCGTGTTTGTAAAGAAATCATAAGGCTTCAGAGGAATGGAGAAAGCGGTATTTGTTTACCGCCGAGAACGCAGAGAGCGCTGAGATGACAGAACGGGAAAATCTTGACCAGATTACGGAGAGCATGATCGGTGCCGCTATCGAAGTGCACCGCACTCTGGGGCCTGGCCTTCTGGAGTCGGCGTATGAAGCCTGTCTGACTTTTGGCCCAACGCGGCCTGAAGGTGGAACAACAGAAACCCCTGCCCGTGGTCTGT
>DYKW01000202.1 GCA_020722405.1 Anaerolinea thermophila | reverse complement strand
CTAGGTCGACGCGGGTTTTGGAATCAACTTCAACGGTGACAACGGCGTGGGTCATATCTGTATTCTAAACTATTGATGGCGCTGGGTTTAGGATAGCCATCAACTCGCTTACGAGCCGCTTACGGTCCGCTTGCATCGCTTGACCGATGGCTTCCGCCCGTTCGTTCGGGAAAGAAAACAACCAATCCTGTTTGTTCCCCTTAAGCAACAACAGGGTTGGGTGACCATCGGCTTTGTCACCGGAATCCTTGCGAGGGGTATTGATTCCAATCATGGACGCCCGATAGACTGGATGTGTTACGTCCGCGGCCAGACTGGCGGCAAAGCCCTTGGATACCCCGGCCTGGCGTAAACGCTTTTCGACGAACAGGGGGGTAGACTCTTCGAGCAGGGCGGTCAATACCTGCAAAGAAATGGGCGCGGATTTTGATATTGTAATCTTCTGATCCCCAAAATCCTGAAACAGACTTAACAGGTAGCCTGGGAGTTGTCTCCAATTTCCACTCTCCAGCACGTGCGCGTCTTTTCGGACAAAGTGGGCGCAGAAGAAACTATCTTTCAGGAGATAGAGTGTCCCCTCTGAATTACCCTGTGGCGAAACAGTCCGTATCCTTCCAATGCGGGTGTGAAGAACCATCGGCGCCAGGGCCTGCTCGAAATCACCGGCAAGGTTGGGAAACCCTTTGGGGGAGATGCCGCTCAAGCCGCGCGCTTGTAGACTTTGGGCGGCCGCGTGCCATCTTTCGTCGGTGATCTGGGAAGGAGCGCGCTGGAGAATGCGATTCGCCAGGTCACTGCGATTGAGCAGGGTCAAGGCAAAGGCTAATTCTTCAGAAGACAGACGGTAAGCCCGTATAATCTTGTCGAATTGCGCCAGTCTGCGTACCATCATCCGCCGCAAGCCGATAAAGTTGTCACCGCCACACAGAACACGAATCACCCCCGATGAATTGTAGAGACCAGCGGACCAAACCGACTCATCTCCGCTCCAGGCAGTAAAAGAATCCGCGTTCACTGCCTGGCCATCCTGCAGTTCCAGCAAAAGGAAGGAAGCGCTCCATCTACGAGTCTGAAGCGAATGAAGCAACTTTTGACTGAGGACAGAATCAATATTTGGCAGTGGCGGGGGTGTCTCTCCGTTATTCGTTATTTCAATCAGTTCAGTAAGTTGAGTTTCTGCTAAAAGAATCGCGTCGCTTGAAGCTCCGGCCTGCGCAGGGAACCATTCTTTTAACATGTTTTCGATCTCATCGGGATTCATTTCGGCAATTCGATGCTGGTTTTCCTTTGGAAAACTGTGCAGCAGGCATTGTTTTTGACGGCACAGAAAAATCAGGATTTGCTTTCCCACATCCGGGCGGTCGCGCACCACAATCAGCGCGCGCTCGGGCTGGAAGAGGGTCTGGACCGTAGCACGCTGATTGGCAGGAATCGCTTTTCTTTTAAGTAGGCCCAGTTCGGACAGGCGGCTGTCCACCTCTTTTTTTCTCGCTTGGACGCTCGCAAACTCATCTGGTTGAACTTCCATACCAATCACAGTCTGCGCGCCAGCCAGCGCCGCCAGCCCCAGCAGTTCTTCGCGAGAAAGCAATAATTCAAGGTTCCTGGTCATCATGAAAACCTGCCTCTAATCTGTGATCGCCTTGCCGAAACTCAATCCAATTTTGAATAGACCGGCTTTGATCTCCGTCTCCGATCCAAGTTTGATGCCCAGTTCAAATCCAACCAAAGCGCCCGCCTTGACCCCAATGTTGGCACCTGCAACATTCAAACCCACTCCAACCTCGCCCGCAACAGCAGATGCGCCCACCGAAGCGCCTACCGTTCCCTTCTTATATCCAACAAAGCCTTCCGCAGAGCCAGCCGACCCGCCAGCGCGCATCGTCAAGCCCAACAGCGGTCCGCCCAACACCGCACCGCCGGAAACTGCCACAACATCATATTCCCCGTAGGCGCCGGCGATAAATCCATCCTCCTCCATCCCGAATTGTGCGCCGGCCTCCCCCTGACTGATGCCATATTCCCCTACAGCCCCGCCAATATCATAGCGTCCCAATTGCCAGTTGCTGGATCCCTCCCCTTCGGCGTAAGCGCCATCCATCAGGCTGATTTTGGCTTCCGCCCCGATTTCGGCATCTTTCTCCCAGCCGCTGCCACTGGTCCATTTATCGGAAAGTGTAAGATCAAGTCCCGCCTCCCAGTCCTTGACGAGGCCGGTTTCTCCCCAAGAGCCTCCCCCGCCCCATCCCCCGGAATAGCCATTAGTCAGGGTCAGGTTTTGGAAGGCCATAGCCGCAGGAAGCATGGGAACGAGAATGCTGGCTCCAGGCAGGGGGAAGCCAATCTCCTGTATGATCGTTCGCGCTCCGTTGTTATCCGCATCCTCCCACTCCTCCACCTCGTTCCGTACCCGCACTGCCAGGCGCTGG
>DYKW01000201.1 GCA_020722405.1 Anaerolinea thermophila | reverse complement strand
ACAGCGGCGAAAGGAGAGAACGTAATGCCAGATCCTATGATCGAGATCAACGGGTTGGTCAAGAAGTACGGTGACCGGGTGGCGGTCAATGGGGTGAGTTTCCGCGTCCAGGAGGGGGAAATCTTCGGCTTGCTGGGGCCAAACGGAGCGGGTAAGACGACGACCATCTCCATCCTGGCCACGTTGCTCCCCTCGGATGGGGGACAAGCGACCATCAGCGGATACGACTTGGTGCGAGAGACAAATCAGATCAAGCTGCTAATCGGCTTCGTCCCCCAGGAATTGGCCCTTTACCCCACTCTCAGCGCCTGGGACAACCTGGCCTTCTTCGGCCGCATCTATGGTCTGCGGGGGACGGCCCTCAAGGAGCGCATCGCCGCCGTGCTGGACCTGGTGGGGCTGTGGGATCGTGCCGGGGACGCTGTACGCACCTTTTCTGGCGGGATGAAGCGCCGTCTGAACATCGCTGCCGGCCTCATCTACCAGCCGCGCATCCTCTTCCTGGATGAGCCCACCGTGGGAGTAGACCCCCAATCGCGCAACTTCATCTTCGAGCACGTCGAGCGGCTGAAGGCGGAGGGGATGACGATCATCTACACTACCCACTACATGGAGGAGGCCGAGCGCCTCTGCGACCGGGTGGCGATTATGGACGAGGGGCGCATCCTGGCCCTGGACACAACGAAGGATCTGGTCGGTCTACTGGGCGGCGGGGTTATCTACGTTGGACTGGCAGCAGATGCTATCGAGGCGTTACTGCCTTCCATCCGCGCTCTGCCCCACGTGCGGGCAATTTCCGCCCAGGACGCTCGGCTCAAGATCGAAACCAGCGAGGCCCGTCCCGCCTTGCTGGAATTGATCGAGCTGTGCAGCGCCCGTGATGTGCCCATCCTCTCCCTGGAGGTGCTAGAACCGAACCTGGAGAGCGTCTTCTTGCACCTGACGGGCAAGCGCTTGCGCGATTAAGGAGGTGTGCTATGCTGAATCAGATCCTGGCCTCAGCCTGGAAAGACCTCAAGATTTTCTTCAAAGACCCGGGGGCGGTAGTGATGATCTTTCTGCAGCCCTTCATGTTCATCGTGGTGATGAGTTATGCCATGGGCGGCCAGTTCGAGCCCGGCGAGGACCAGATTCAACTTCTGGCCGTGAACCAAGACCGGGGGACGCAGGCAGCCGCCATCCTCCGGCAACTGGACGAAATGGATGCCTTTCAGGTGGAAACGACCTGGGAAGGCCAGCCCTTGACCCGGGAGATGGCGGAGAAGCTGATTGTGGAGGAAAAACGCAACCTGGCCCTGGTCTTTCCGCCCGACTTCTCCGAAGTCCTGGAACAAGACCCGGCTGCAGCGGAGCGCCACACGACCAAGATATTGGTCATCGTGGATCCGGCTACCTCCAGCCAGTTCGTCGAGCCGATCCTGGGGACCCTGCAAGGCATTATCGAGCGGGGCACCTATACAGCGATGATACCGAGGGGGTTGGACTCCCTCTTCGAGCGGCTGGCTCCCCAGACACCCGTCGAGCAGCGCGAGACGTTCAAGGCCCAGGCCCAGGAGGCTATGTCCGGCGGCCTGTTGGGAGGAGGGGAGCCCGTGGTCACGGTGGAGCGGACGACTCCGGCCGGGATGCGAGTGGAAAAGTATCCGGACACATTCCAACAAAACGTCCCCGGCTACACCATCTACGGCATCTTCTGGATCGTGAGCCTGCTGGCCAGCTCGGTCCTGCAGGAGAAGCGGGACGGCACCTTCCGTCGCCTGCTGGTGGCCCCGATGGACCGAGCGGTTATGCTGGTCGGGAAACTGCTGCCGTACTACATCATCAACCTGATCCAACTCGTCATCATGCTGGGGGCGTCCAGCCTGCTGTTCGGGATGAACCTGGGCCATTCGCCGGCTGGCCTGGTGGTGGTGAGCCTGGCCGCAGCCGCTGCGGCCACCGGGTTGGGAGTGCTGGTTTCGGCTCTGGCCCGCACGGAGGCCCAGGTGGGTGGCCTCACCGTCCTGTTGCTGCTGACCATGTCTGCTCTGGGTGGCTGTTTTGTCCCCCGCTTTATCATGCCGGAGTGGTTAAAGACCATCGGCCTCGTAACGCCTCACGCCTGGGCGCTGGATGCCTATCAGGATTTGCTGGTACGAGGGTATGGGTTGCTGGAGGTGTTGCCCAAGGTGGGTGGTCTAGCCGCTTTTGCGGTGGCCTTCTTCGGGATCGGCGTGTGGCGGTTCCGCTTTGAATGAGGTTGCAGCTACTTCGGCTAACACCCGGCTTCAGGATGCATGTCGCCATCCTGAAACGTTTGCACCAACGGGTATCGCCATCGAGATAGGAGGCGGTATAACAAGCGGTTGCAGCCGACCGCCTTCGGCGCGGGTGTGCATGGCGCGTTTTGCCAGCAATCGCTCTGGTTATTGGAGCGAGTCTTGCCAGAGTCGGCGGCGGCTGAACCGCGAGCCGTTAG
>DYKW01000021.1:15029-16715 GCA_020722405.1 Anaerolinea thermophila | reverse complement strand
AACTAACTAACGAAAAGCCTATGAAAACTTTCCTGTCTTATCTCAAGAAACACCCCTTAGCAACGCTGTTACTGGGGGTACCACTAGCCATTTTAGCCAAATACGGTCACTGGGAGGATTTGTGGGTTTTTGCCTTTGCGGCGCTGGGTGTCGTCCCTTTGGCGGAGTACATTGGTGAGGCGACCGAGGCGCTTTCGGTACACGTTGGGCCGCGCGTCAGCGGGTTGTTGAATGCTACGCTCGGCAACGCAGCCGAACTGATTATCACCATCGTTGCCATCCGGGAGGGGCTGTTGGAACTGGTCAAGGCTTCCATTACCGGGTCGATTCTAGGGAACCTGCTGTTGGTGATGGGAATGTCTTTTCTGCTGGGTGGTCTCAAGAACGGTTTGCAACGCTTTGAGCAGAAAAATGTAGCCCGCGACGCAATCTTGTTGGTATTGGCGGTGTTGGCGCTACTCATTCCCTCCTTGCTCAGCCATGCGATTGGGCCGAATGATAGTATGCGCGTGGAGTCGTTGAGTTTGGGGGTGGCCGGCGTGATGATTTTGCTGTACATCCTGGCGCTGCTTTACAGTTTTCGTTCCGCCGATTCACCGCTCTCGCACAAAAAAACGGCAGATGATGTTGTTCATGAGCCAGATTGGACGGTGCGCACCGCGGTGATTGTGCTGGCGCTTTCCACCTTGGGGGTGGTGATATTGAGCGAATATCTGGTGGGCGCAGTGGAACCGGTGGTTACCCGCTTTGGGGTCTCGGAATTCTTTTTGGGTGTCATCTTCATTCCCATCATTGGCAATGTGGCCGAACATTTGGTGGCGGTCGAAATGGCACTCATCAACAAGATGGAATTGAGCGTTGAAATTGCGATTGCTTCCAGTTTGCAGATTGCGCTATTCGTCGCGCCGGTACTGGTTATCATCAGTTTGTTTATGGGCAATCCGCTACAACTGATTTTCAATCAGTTCGAATTATTGGCGCTGGTATCCGGCGTACTCATCACAGCCATGGTTTCGGCAGATGGTGAATCGAACTGGTTGGAAGGCGCCGAGTTGTTGGCCGTGTATCTGATTTTGGGCTTGGCATTCTTCTTGTTGCCGGCATGATGATTCGGTTTTGGCGCACGGTGGGTGGACGGTTGTTGCTGGGTGCGGTGGGACTGGCGGTGTTTTTGGCGGGGATGGCGGTGGTTGGTTTTTACGCCGTTCGAGAGTATACCGCACCCCCGCCCCCGTCGGTGGTTGCCGATTTTACAGTCATTCCCCTGCCCGCTGTGACCGTCACCTCGACACCCCTTCCCTTGCCTGTTTCTCCCCTTACCCCTACCCTGTCCCCGCAGGTTACCTTGCCGCCTTTGCCGTCTTCCGGGGAAATTGTGCCGGGAGCCTTTGTGCAAATCAACGGTACGGGAGGTGATGGTCTACGCTTGCGCGCCGAGCCTGGTTTGGATGGTGCCGTGCAGTATGTGGCGCTCGAATCGGAGGTTTTTCAGGTGCAAGATGGCCCTCAAGAACGTGATGGCTACACCTGGTGGCTGCTGGTTGCCCCTTACGACGCTACCCGCCAGGGGTGGGCGGTTTCCAATTATTTGCTGATGGTGCAATCTCCGTGAGCAGCCAGTGGCGGGTGGGGGCTACGTGTGCCGTTCGCGGTACGTGTGCCGTTCGCGGTACGTGTGCCGTTCGC
>DYKW01000021.1:0-14929 GCA_020722405.1 Anaerolinea thermophila | reverse complement strand
TACGTGTGCCGTTCGCGGTACGTGTGCCGTTCGCGGTACGTGTGCCGTTCGCAGTATAATAGTGCCTGAGAACACATCAATCATGTAATAATCATTTCATAATTTTGGAGGTTTTTCTAATGTCTGATCCACGCCCTACGGGCATAACTGCCGATCGTACACAATCTACCCTGACGATTACCTGGAGCGATGGGGTGACGGCGGTCTACCCCTTTGCCTTGTTGCGGAACGCTTGTCCATGCGCTGAATGTCGTGGCGGACACGAAAATATGACCCCTGACCCGACGCCGGATATGTTCCAAATTCTGATAATGGATGCCCGTGCCACTCGGTTGGTGGATATTCAGGCCGTTGGCAACTATGCTATTGTGCTGGTTTGGGAAGATGGTCATCAATATGGTATTTATAATTGGCACTATTTGCGTGCCCTGTGGGAAGGATTACAGGCCAACGAACAGGCTACATCTTAGTGGGGAGGTGACCGTTACAGCGGATTGGCCGCAAAAATGTAAGGCCGACTATTGGTCGGCCTACGCAGGCAAAGCCTGGCGGTAGGGTGAGAACGTTGCAGATTTTTCTGGATCGTGATAGATTCTCAAGAGCGATACTAAAAAAACAGCGGCGAGGAACTCGCCGCTGTTTTTTTACGAAAAGCGTGCATTTCACAGATGATCGCGTAAATTGTGTTGTACAGCATAAGCGGCTGCTTCTGCTCGGTTACTGACGTTTAATTTAGAAAGAATACTGCTGACGTAATTGCGCACTGTACCTTCCCCTAAAAAAAGTTCTCTAGCAATCTCGCGATTGGTCTTGCCCTCCGAGACCAGCAGCAAAACATGTTTTTCTTGTTGGGTAAGTTCTGAGAAAGCGGAAGCCTCTTCGTCTTTTGCGGCTTTACGTACTTCTTGAAAAATACGTTGGGTGACAATTGGATCAAGCAGGGCTTCGCCACGGCCGATGGCTTTGATGGCACGTACGAGATCTTCTCCGCCAATCTGTTTGAGAACGTACCCGGCTGCGCCGGCGCGAATAGCCGAAAAGAGCATCTCGTCTTCGGCGTAGGAAGTGAGCATGATTACGCGCGTATCAGGGTGGTTTTGGGTGATTTCCTGACAGGCCTCAATCCCTGAGCCACCGGGAAGTCGGATATCCATTACGACAATATTGGGAGAAAATTCTTTTACGCGTTCGATAGCCTCGTGAGCCGTGCCGGCTTCGGCTACGACTTCAAAATCAGGATGACGCTCTAATAGGGCGCGTAGCCCCAGACGGACAACTTCGTGATCATCTACAAGGATAATACGTTGTTTTAACATGATGGGTTAGGGAGTTTGTTCTTTCTTGAGATTTACAAATCGATATCCAACACCGCGTTCGGTGAGGATATAGCGCGGATTAGAAGGGTCTTTTTCTAACTTTTTGCGCAGATAGTTGATGTACAGCCGCACATAATGTGGTTCATCCCGATACTCATAGCCCCAAACGCGTGTCAGAATTTGCTCATGAGTCAATACCCAACCGGCGTTTTTCACCAGGTAGTAGAGCAAACGGTATTCTGTGGGGCGTAAGTTGACCAATTTGCCATCCAACCATACCTCACGACGGTTGAAGTCAATTTTAAAGCGTTCATCAACCGTAATGATATCTTCCGGAGTACCCATGACCATGTCCACTCGGCGCAATACCGCACGTACTCGGCTGACCAGTTCCCGCGGGCTGAAGGGCTTGGTGATATAGTCGTCAGCACCCATTTCCAGGCCGCGTACCCGGTCGTTTTCTTCTCCTTTGGCAGTCAACATAATGACCGGAACGTTGTTGATCTCGCGCAGCATACGCAGCACTTCGAACCCATCGATACCTGGCATCATCACGTCTAGTAACACCAAGTCGGGCATTTTCGTGCGCACGATTTCAAGCACGTCCTCACCGCGATAGGCTTCGGTAACTCGAAAGCCGTCTTGTTCCAGGTTGAGACGGATGAAACGTACCATACGTTCTTCATCGTCTACAACCAGGATAAGGCGATTGGCAAATTCGTTTTTAGGTGTACTCATAGAAAATTATTCACGTACGAAGCCAATAATTTCTTCTTCGCCAACGCTTGGCATCACTTCGATGAAGCTAATGCGTGACATTGGCCAGATGACTGTATCTACCCCTTCAACCAAGTAATGTACGTCTTTGCCATCCCGCTTGCGTGGGTGCTTGACAATGATGACTTGGTCATTTGCTGCGGGGAGCGTATCCATTTCGCCAACAATAGGATCTTCGTTTGCAATGTGTATGATAACGGTAACGGACATAGGGCTTCAGGTGACTATTCGATGGCAATTTGAAAGCCTAACTTCCCTAACATGATGATGTCGCCCTCTTTAATACGACGGTACATGTTAGGCGGAATTTTGACCTTGTTGATTTGTGTGCCATTCACAGAGCCAAGGTCCATCAAATAGAGTTCACCATTTTCAATACGAATGGCCGCATGTAAACGGGATACGCCTTTGGCATAAGCATCGAAGGGGCCAAGGTCAATATCTGGCATGATGGATTGCCCTTTGGATGTTCTCCCAATAGTGAATTCTGTTTGTCCTCTCAGTGGGATGGTATCTCCTGTTGGGATGATACGCAAGGATACGGTTGCTTCTGCTGGAATTTTTGTAGGTTCAACAGAAGTAGCCTTAAGGGGCGTTTTTTCTTGGATCGTGGAATCGGTAGCTTCCCAGGGAGCGGTGGTGCCGGTTTTTTCGGAAATGGTACTCGTTTGCAGGCCATTGAGGCGAATCAGGCGTGCACCACATTCGCTGCAAAAGAAAGCCCCTTCAGGTTCTTCGTGTTTACATTGTGGACATATAATCATGATATATTCCCCTCCACTCTAGAAGGTAGAAGTAAACTACGCGTGCCATACTTGATATGTTTCTTCCCGTTTGGGGAAAGGACATGCGTTTCGTTGATTTGATCGATCTCTTTGAATACCTGACGAGCCAGTTTGTGCTCGCCTTGAGATAGTAAATGTGTGGCAATATTTTGTAAACGTTGTGTAGCAACGTTGATTTGACCCTGTTCGATTTCTTGCTGTGCTCGTTGCTGCATACGATATAAAGTAATTTTGGAGAGCGCATGAATGATAGTTTTGGGTGGTTCGACAGCCTGTTCATCAGTGCCAACTTTTTGATTCAAGTGTAATGGTGCAGCAAAATCCGGATCAGAGTGCAACGGAATCTGCATCGAAATTTGCCCCTGACTGAGATATACTCGTGACGTAGCGGGGGGGATAGGGTGCACCAGGAATTCTAACAGAATAGTCAGTCGTCCATCAAGAGGAATTTGCCCAAAAGAAAAGCGCCCATCGTGTTCCTCAATAGGCATTACATCTGGCTCAATGCGAAAGGCGTATTGTAGTTTAGCCCCCATGCCATCTGCGTACTGGTAGGTTACCTGGTTGGCGAAGATGTGTGAGAGCGCGAAAAACTTGTCCTGTAAATAATTTTTGATATCCGTGCTGTGGGCGACAAACGTGACTGAGCCGCCGGTAATGTTGGCCAATCTGTCCAGAAATTCATCATTCCATTCATCGCCTATGCCCAGACTGCTGATGCCAATGTCGTGTTGGTGGGCTTGGTGTGCTAGGATAAAGCAGCGGTCTTCATCACCATAGGTGCGCCCATCGGTCAGCAGGACGATATGATTGATGTATTTAGGGTTGTAGTAGTGGTGAACTGTTTTGTAACCCGCTTCCAGCCCCTGATAAATTTCGGTACCGCCATCAGCCTGGAGCATACGAATATCGGTTTCTATTTTTTTGGTTTGATCGGCTTGCCAACCCTGGGCTATTACCTCAGCACGGTCGTTGAATGTGACGAGTGAAAACCGATCGTTCGGTTTTAATTGTCGAAGCAATTGGATGGTCGTGTCTTTAACGACATCCAACCGATGACCACTCATAGAAGTAGATATGTCTACCACCAGGCACAGATTGATAGGAGGGGGCGGGGTATTACGAGCGCCGGGAGGGGCAGAGAACCTCAACAATACATAAGAAAGTTGCTGTTCGTCCAATGAGGGCAGGCTGGGACGGCTATAGGCCACCTCGTAGCCGATTTCATGCAATTCCGGCAAGAGGGTTTGGTCGTATTTGACACGCTTTTGCGGCTCTGAGAGTGTCTCATAGGCCTCTCGAACCTGTAGGAAAGCATCGGCGGCTTGTCGATCATTAGGAGTAACGTCAGGATGTAAACGGCGCGCGGCTTCACGGTATGCTCGCCGAATTTCATCTGGCGAGGCGTCACGTGGCAAACCTAAAATCTGATAATAATCCCGTGAAGGTGGCATGGAATTCCCGAATTTCTAGTTTGGTAATTGCACCAGAATAGCAGAAATATTATCTGGCCCACCAGCCTGATTGGCCGCTGCAACCAGGTTTTGGCAAATTTCGGCAGGGTTTGGGCCGGTATTGATAATGCGCTGAATTTCGCTGGCGTCGATGACGCCCCATAATCCATCGCTGCATAGCAGGAGATAACCGGAAGATGGCAATTTGCGGGTTGAAATCTCTGCTTGTAAAGGTTCGCCCTGGCCCATTGCGCGGTACAGCACGTTTCGTTGTGGATGTTCAGAGGCCTCTGTTGGGGTGAGTTGTCCCATTTCTACCAATCGGTTAACCATTGAGTGGTCACGCGTGAGTAATTCTAGCCCGTTTTGTTGCGTTACCAGGTAGGCGCGGCTATCTCCGATGTGTACGACAGTTAATTGCTTGCCAATGATTACAGCAGCAGTGAGGGTTGTGCCGCCATTGGGTGCTGCCTTGCGGATGGCATTGTTGGCTTCCTGAATGCCGGTTTGCAGAATTTCCTGGATAGATTGTTCAGGCGGCTCTAGATTAGGGTGAAGCAGCGGCAGGTAAATGTGCCGTATAATGTATTCACCCATTACCCGGCAGGCGGTTTCGCTGGCCAAGTCACCACCTTCATGACCGCCCATGCCATCGGCTACGATATATACGCCAATGGGGAGTTGGATATGTTCGCCTGCAAGCGATGAAGAAAACATAAAAATGCTATCTTGATTTTGCTCTCGCTGGCGCCCAACAGATTGCCCACAACCGGCGATCAGTTGTGTGGGCTCCAGAGACGGCATAATAGACAAGGCCTCTGACGCAAAAGCAGGGTCGTTTAATTGGTCGGGAGAGAGTGGTGCGGTGACCAGTTCATCCGCCTGGTGAGTTTCTTGGGGTTCTTGACGCCCAAAGAGTTTTGCAAAAAACTTTTTCAATGAATGCCTCCGCACAATACAAATAAATGCTTCATATCGGTAATGCGTATATGAAATGGTTGAACGAGCCAATGTAAATTATATCGTTATACGCGATTGGTGTGCCGGTGATTGGCGCGTTCGTTGGGTATTGCCAACGTAAACGGCCTGTACGGTATTCTAGACAATACAGGTTGCCATCGGCCGAGCCACAATACAGTGAGTCCTTGTAGATAAGAGGCGAACTTGCTATTTGATTTTCAGTTTCGAAGCGCCAGATTTCTTTTGATGAGCGTGCATCCAGCGCATAGATAGAATTGTCAGCCGCACCGATGAAGACCATATTTTCGGTTAGCGTTGGAGTGGAGATGGTTGCCTTTCCCAAGCGGTAACGCCATATTACCCAACCGGTTTGGGCGTCCAGTGCATAGAAGGTCGAATCCATTGAACCAAAGTATACGGTTCCGTCAGCCACGATGGGTGAGCCAGTGATGGCTTTTTTTGCTCGAAAGCGCCAGCGGATTTGGCCGCGAAAATCGGCACAGTAGAGTACGCCATCCTCAGTTCCAAAATAAATGCTTTCTTCCTCACTGTTTACAAATGGCGTAGACCGTATTGGAGCACCAACATCGACGCGCCACGCACGCCGTCCGCTAACCACATTGATTGCATGTAAGTAACCATCGTCTGAACCAATGAAGATGTGCCCCTCGGTAATAACCGGTGATGAGCGAACGGGACCATCTGTGTAATAGGTCCACACCAATTGACCGGCACGTACCGAAACGACGTGCACGCGATGATCTGCTGAACCAAAGAAGACATAGTTGTCGTAAACGCAGGGTCGACTTACGATACCGCCTTCGGTGGCGTATTTCCATAGGAATTTGCCGTCTTCAGCATTCAGGGCGTATAAGTTGTTATCATAACAACCTATGTACAACGTCCCATCATGGACGGCTCCTGTGCCGCGGATTTCATCTTCGCACTCGAATTTCCATTTGGGCTGAATATTGCTAGGGGCAGCAGTAATTTGACGGGTAGAGAGTCCAATCGTGGATAGTAGGCCTGTTTTCTTGGCGACATTTAGCAAAGCATCCTGCATAGCCTCGGCACTTTGAAAGCGATCTTCAAGATTATACTGCACTGCGGTGTTGATGATGGCCTCCAACTCTGGCGAAACGCTGGGGTTGATACGGCGCACAGGTGTATCGGTGAAGTAAAAAGGGGCTTCTGTGCGTGGGTCTTTACGCGTCAGGATGTGGTGCAGCGTGGCTCCCAAAGCATAAATATCGGAAAGATGGCTTGCCTCGCCGCGATATTGTTCTGGGGGCGCGTACCCCTCGGTACCAATCATGGTGCCTTTTTCGCCAACCTGGAAATGCTTGGCAATACCAAAATCAACCAACATGATATGACCATATTGATTGATCATGATGTTGGATGGTTTCATATCGCGAAAGATAATGGGATCCGGCTTGTGACTGTGCAAATAGGACAACACATCGCATAATTCCAGTGCCCAGGTGAGAACTTGCTCTTCAGAAAAAAATCCTTGCGTTTGGCTCAATAGGGCTTCCAGGTCGCTGCCATCGATAAATTCCAATACCAGGTAAGAACGGTTATCTTCGGTAAAGTAGTCAAAAATACGTGGGATGGACGGGTGGTGTAAGGTTGCCAGGATATTTGCCTCGCGCTCAAAGTTTCGTACGATGGTTTTACGTACCAGCGGATCCCGCGCCTGGTTGATCATCTCCTTTACTGCCACCCATTTGACGACGTTGGGAAAGTGCATATCCCGTGCTTTATAAACGGTACTCATGCCCCCCATCCCGATTTGGGCTTCAATCAAGTACCGATTGGCAAGTTTCGAACCAACCCTCAGCAAATCGCCGGTGGCACGTTGTTGCTTAGGGACTAGGCTATTGGTGATTCTCTGAGTTTCTTCCAATTCAGCGCACCTCCCACCTGTAAAAATAAGGACATACAGCCTGGTGAGTGAATGTTAGGGTGTTTTCTCAACGTTTTTCGAAGATGGCCGTCACCCTCGCCACTCTTTGATAAAGATAGATGCTGAAAAATTTCGAGTTATCTAAATAATGTACAAATGAAGAAGATTACCGGTTTCTGGCGAAAATTGACATTCTTCTATGAGAACGAATAACAGGCAAATAAAAAACGCCAAAGTCCAGAAGATTATAAAGTATTATAGCCATTTATGAGCAGAAATGCAAATTACATCTGGATTACGAGAACAAAAGATACTGCATGGGATGGTTTCTAGCCCATTTTTGCTTTTAATTTAAGGGGAGGGGCTAGAAAACAAATTTGTTTTGTAAAGTATGTTGTGGGTTGGTTGCCCTCTGCACTAGGCACGAAAATCATGGGGGAGAGCCGGTTTGTTTTGGAGAATCTCTTCGATACGCTGCATGATTTCGGGGGTTAGGCTATCTACGTAGTCTAGCGCCTGCATGTTTTCTTCCACCTGCCAGGCTTTGGATGCCCCGGTGATGACGGTGCTAACATTCGGGTTTTTGAGGCACCAGGCCAGCGCCAATTGTGGCAACGTACAACCCAATTCGTCGGCAACGGGCACGAGTTGGCGCACTTTTTCCAACTGGGCTTTGGCTTCTTCACTTTCGAAGTGTTTTTTCAGCCACTCGTAGCCTTCGAGGGTGATGCGGCTGCCCTCTGGGGTGCCTTCCAGGTATTTTCCGGTGAGCAGCCCACTGGCAAGGGGGCTCCAAATGGTCGTACCCAGGCCAACGGTTGTATAGAGACGCACATACTCTCGTTCGACACGTTCCCGCGCGAACATATTGTACTGGGGTTGTTCCATAACGGGCGGGATAAGGTGTTCACGGCGGGCGACCATGTGCGCTTCCATAATTTGCTGGGCGCTCCATTCGCTGGTGCCCCAGTAGAAAGCCTTCCCCTGGTCAATGAGGTATGTCATGGCGCGTACCGTTTCTTCAACCGGGGTGTGGATATCGGGACGGTGGCAGAAGAGCAGGTCAACGTAATCCAGTTGCAAACGTGCCAGGGAAGCCTCAAGCCCTTCGACCAGGTGTTTGCGTGACAGGCCTCTATCGTTTGGGCCTTCTCCTCCCCAGAAAATTTTGGTGGAGATGACTAGATCAGAGCGTTTCCAGTTGGTGCGCTTGAGCACTTCGCCCATGATGCGCTCTGCTTCTCCGTCCGCGTAGACCTCGGCATTGTCGAAAAAGTTGACGCCTGCGTTGTAGGCGGCTTCCATGCAGGCCTGGGCCTCGTCTACGCCCATTTGGGTACCAAATGTGACCCAGGCGCCATAGGATAGGGCGGAAACTTGTAAGCCGGATTTTCCGAGATATCTATATTCCATCGGGCATTTCTCCTTTCAGCCTTGGGTTATTGCGCGGGAAGTTGTGATGTGCAGTGTGGGCAGCGGGTCGCCTGGATGGGAATTTCCGTGTAGCAGTAGGGGCACTTTTTGGTTGTGGGGGCAGGGGGTGGGGCGGCTTCTGCTTTGCGGCTCTCTTGCAGGCGATTGGCCGTTCGTACTATAAGGAAGATGGCAAAAGCGATAATAAGAAAGTCTATCACTGTGTTGATGAACACGCCATAGTTGATGGTGGCTGCCCCGGCGGCTTGCGCCTCGGCCAACGAGGCATATTCCCCGCCGGAAAGGTTGATGTACAGATTGCTGAAGTCTACGTTGCCTAACAACAGCCCAATAGGCGGCATTAAGATGTCGTTGACAAAGGATGTTATGATTTTTCCAAACGCGCCGCCGATGACTACGGCAATGGCCAGGTCGAGTACGTTACCGCGCAGTATGAATTTTTTGAACTCTTGAAACATAGGTCCTCCTGTAAGTGTTGGGAAAAATTAAATTCTTGCTCGCAGACCGGCTTTTCCTTCGGCCAGTAATGCCTCGCTGCCGGCTGCCAACGTCGAGAAAGCGATTTGCGCGTAGTCGATGCCAGGGCGCAACGGGATAGGAGATTCCCCGGCGATTACGGAGACCACCCCGCCGCTTTCTTCTACCATAGGCCAGCCGGCGGCCACGTCCCACAATTTGGGCGTTACTTCCAGGTTGAGCGCCGCATTCCCCAGCGCAACCTGAATCATGTTGTATGTCACTGCACCCAGGATGCGGGTTTTGTAGGGCAGGGTGACGTCATAGCGCCGGTGAGTGCGGGAGCAGCAGGCGAAGAAGGCCAGCGGTTGGGCGTCGTCCTTGGGGAGTGGCACCCCCTTTCGGGTTACGCCGCGCCCCCTTTGGGCGGCGTAGGTTTCCTCCAATACGGGGAAGTGGATCACTCCCAGGGAGGGCAGTCCATCCACCCAACGGGCAATCGAAACGCCCCACAGGGGCAGTCCCCATTGATAGTTGGTGGTGCCGTCCAGGGGGTCCACAATCCAGACGGCTTTTTCGCCCTGCCAGATGGTCCCGGCTTCTTCGCTGATGATGCCATCCTGAGGGTAGTGCGTGCGAATGGCGTTGCGAATGTGCTCATCGGCGGCTATATCGGCTGCTGTGACCAGGGTATGATCGACCTTGAAGTGGTGCTCCAGGTGCTTGCTGCGGAAATATTCCTGCAGAATTTTCCCGGCGCTTTGTGCGGTCTCGATGGCAAATTCCAGGGTTGTCGACATTTCAAAAGTATACCATATCAATCGCCTTCGATGACTTCCAGGTAATCTTTGCTGATGATTTTTTGCGGGTCGGCATTCAATAGGGCGAGAAGTTCGGTGACCAGTGTGGATTTGACTTCCGCGTCGCTGCGGCTCCAGGTGCGGCTTTTGATTTCGAGGAAAGTGCCGGCGTCCGGGGCAACGACATGATCGACGTTGATGAAAAATTCGGTGCCTTTGAAAAGGACGCGCCAGCGCAGGCGGTCTTTTTCGATTTCCGTTGTGTGGCTGGGTTTGAAGTATTCGCGGTAGAACCGCAGGCTGTGGGTGGCCTGCGCCAGGTAGCGGCTGCGGGAGAGCAAGATGTTGCCGGGGAAGGCTTTGCGACTGGCTGGGCCGATGAGCGTCAGACGATAGCGCACGTTGCTCACTTCGCCTTTCTCATCGATGAACTCGTCTTCCCGGTAGCGCAGCAGGTTGGGGCTGTCTTCGAAGTGGAAGTAGGTATCAAACTCCCGGTAATGACGGAAGCGTAAAATCTCTACCATGCCGGCGCGGACGCGTTCCATGATGGCTTCAGGATCATCAATGTTGACCTTGGCCTGGACCTCGAAACTTTCCTCTTGGGTGGCGCCCTCGATGGCCACCAGTTTGGAGAGCACCGATTTTTCGCGTTCGATGATGAAAGTGTCTATGCGGCGGGCATATTCCTGGGCTTCGGCCAACAATTCGGTCTCGTCCAACGTGAGCAGGTTGTGGTCGCGCATTAGCCATTTGCCATCCACCATGACATCGGTGACGTCGGTGGATTTGGCGGCATAGACCAGTTGGGCGTAGCGTCCCTCGGGGTTGTGTGAGAAGCGGGGAGAGTTATGCAATGGGGAAAGGTCTATCACGATTAGGTCGGCGCGCTTGCCGGGCTCCAGCGAACCGGTGATTTCGCCCAGGTGGATGGCACGCGCGCCCATGTGGGTAGCCATGTCCACGCTGGTGCGCGCCGGCACGACGGTTGGGTCGCCGGTGCTGCCTTTTGCCAGGAACGATGCCAGACGCATTTCCTCGAACATATCCAGGTCGTTGTTCGAGGCCGGGCCGTCGGTACCTAACCCAACATTGACGCCCACATCTAACATGCGGCTAACGGGCGCAATGCCGGATGCCAGTTTTAGGTTAGAGGAAGGGTTGTGTGCCACGCCGGCGTTGTATTGCCGCAGGGTGTGCATTTCGCCTTCGTCAATGTGTACGCAATGCGCAGTGATGACTTTCGCATCGAACAGGCGTTGCTTTTTGACATAGGGAATCACCGGCATGCCGTGTTCGTTGACCATGTTCTCCACTTCCAGGCTGGTTTCGGCCAGGTGGATGTGCAAGGGGACATCGAATTCGGCTGCCAAGGCCGCACTGGCTTGCAAGATGGCATCCGTGCAAGTGTAGGGGGCGTGCGGGGCAACGGCCGGGACGATGAGGGGATGATCTTTCCAGCGTTGGATGAAGCCGCGCGTGTATTCCAGCGCGTCTTCGTAGGAGGCGGAATCTGGGGATGGAAATTTGAGGATGGTTTGGCTGCACACGCCGCGCAGACCGGCATCAGCGGTGGCTTTGGCTACGTCTTCCTCGAAGTAGTACATATCGGCAAAGGTCGTAATGCCGCCGCGGATGAATTCGGCCATCGCCAGTTTGGTGCCCAGGCGCACGAACTCCGGCGAGACGAATTCCCGTTCGACGGGCATCATGTAGCCCAGCAGCCACACGTCCAGGCGCAGGTCATCGGCCAGGCCGCGCAGTAGCGTCATGGGGACGTGGGTGTGGGCATTGACCAGGCCGGGCATGACCACCTTGCCCCCACAGTCCAGGCTTTCTGTTGCCGTCCAGTCTTTGAGAATTTCTCTTTCCGGGCCGACAGCAGCGATTTGATTGCCGGTAATGGCGATAGCACCGGGGTCGTGCTGCGTGTAGCCATCGTCCATCGTCAAGATAACAGCGTTTGTGAGTAGGAAATCAGCGTGTTGGTTCATGGATTTTTTTGTAGGGGGTGGGTAGGGGACGGTTGCGATGCGTCGTAGGGGATGGCCGCCGCCGTCCCCTATGGCTACAATTTGCGTAGCAAATTCAGGGCATGGTTGACCGCCCATTGCGTGGCCATCTGTGGCGGCCCGCCGTAGGGACGTGCCAATTGTTGCTCATCTTGCGGGGTCATCAACACGATGAAAATGTCTTGTTTTTCTTTTCCGGGGCGCAGCACGATGCCTAAACCGACCTGTGCCTCTCGGTTTTGGCGGTAGGTATCTGTGATTGTACGCAATTCTTCGTTGCTGGGGACCTGGCTGAGCAGTTCGCCGCCTGCAAAGCAACTTTCTTCATCATCCGAAGCCAGTCGGCGTATCAATTCGCCGCCCAGTCCGGCTTCGACAACGGCTACTCGCCATTGTTGCTTCTTTAGGGCTTGAAAGGCAACCTGCTCCAGTGTTTCCTCGTCGGCGCCATACACCCAAATGCCCAAACGGGCGCGCACTTCCGCTTCTACCGGCGCAATAAGCGCGTCGGCCTGTGCTTCGGTATTGGCCTTGGCGGTAATGCGCACATCCACTTGCCCGGAGTGTGCCGCCAGCCCAACCGTGGGGTTGGAGAGGGTTTCCAGGTCGCCGATCAGCGTATCGATGTTCGATTCGCCTGCCCCGGCGGTGTGCAATACGCGCGCTTTGATAATGCCCAGGTCAGGATAACGCGCTGTCAGGTAGGGCAATACTTCATTTTGCATGATGTATTCCATTTCGCGGGGCACACCGGGCAGCGAAATGACCGTGCCGTTTTCATCCTCCATGCGGAAACAGGGTGCCGTGCCAACCGGATTTTCGATGGCGGTCGCGCCTTTTGGGATGTAGGCCTGGCGCTTGTTGTTTTCGGTGGGGTGTCGTCCAAAGCGGGCGAAACGGGCTTGAATTTGATCCCATAATTCCGGCTGGAACTCGGTTTCCACCCCAAAGGCACGGGCGACGGCCTCACGGGTAGGATCATCTACCGTAGGGCCTAATCCGCCCGTGGTAATCACCACGTCGCTGCGTTTCAGGGCTTCCCGAATGGCCTGGGCAATGCGTTCGGCGTTATCGCCGACGCTGGTTTTGCGATACAAATCCATTCCGATTCGTCTCAGCGCGCGGGCAATATAGCGCGCGTTGGTATCGGTAATTTCTCCAAGTAAAATTTCTGTGCCAATGGTGATGATTTCTGTAGAGGGCATATTCTTGAGCCTCGAGTAGGTTTATTTCTGGTTGTTACACGACATTATGTTCTTGGATGAGCCGGCCTTCCTCGAAACGCGCCAGGTCGAGGCCGGAGACATCTACGCTATGCGCCTGACCATCCAACAGAATTTCGGCCATCAACTTCCCGGCAATGGGGCCGTGCATGAAGCCGTGTCCCGAAAAGCCGGCCACCACGTAAAATCCCTCCACGGGCGTAGCGCCAAAAATGGGGTGTGCGTCGGGCGTGACCTCGTACAACCCGGCCACCCGGCTGGTGACACCGGCCTTTTCCAGCAGCGGCATACGCTCGATGGCCGCCATCATGTGCGTCAATTCCCAATCCAGGTCGGGGTACTGACGAAAGCCCGGCGCCTCATGGGGGTTAGACATACCGCTCAGCAGCCCGTTGCCTTCGCGGTGGAAGTACAACGACTGGGTGAAGTCGATCACAAAAGGAAAATCGGCGGGGATTTCCGGTAAAGGCGTCGTGGTCAACCACTGGCGGCGGAGGGGGGTGATGGGGATGGAGACGCCCGCCATCCGACCGATTTCCCCGGCCCAGGGGCCGGCCGCGTTGATGACGGTTTCACAGGCCAACGACCCCGCGGGGGTTTCCACACCCTGAATGCGTCCACCCTTTGAGTTGATCCCGGTCACCGGCCTCCCGGAGTGTGCCTGGACCCCTAAACGTTGGGCGGCCTTCAGGTATCCCTGCACCACCCCGTTGGGGTCCACCAGACCATCTTTGGGGTAGAAAGTACCTCCCAGGGCGTCCTCGAAACGCATCAAGGGCAAGCGTCTACGGATTTCGTCGCCATCGAGCCATTCGGTCATCACCCCGAGTTGACGTTGCAAGGCCACGTTGCGCTCGAAAAGGCGCACATCCTGCGGGCGGGTGAGCACGAAGAGATAGCCGCATTGTCGGTAATCCACGGGATAGCCGATCTCCTGCTCGAAGCGCGCCAACATGGGCAGGCTTTCAAGCGACAGGTGGATATTGATTTCCGTGCTGAACTGATAGCGCACGCCGCCGGCGCAGCGTCCGGTTGCGCCGGTGCCGTAAAAATCTTCCTTTTCCAGGAGTACGATATCGCGCACGCCGCGCGCGGCCAGGTGATAGGCTATACTAACGCCCATCACGCCTCCACCGATGATGACGATGTTTGCAGTTTCTTTCATAGTTGGGTATAGGGGGTGTGTTTTCTGATGCGCCCCGGCTTACGGAACGAAGGATAATTGCCCCATTTTACCCCGATTTTACGCTTTTGGTGAGGGAAATATGCAGAAATACTGGGGAATAAAACAAGCCGGATGCGCTGTAGGCACCCGGCTTACTGCTGGGGGCAGAGGATTCGAACCCCTACTAACGGATCCAGAGTCCGCTGTCCTACCGTTAGACGAGCCCCCAATTCTGAGCGCCGAGATTTTACCATTTCTATGGAGATGTGTCAAATGATTTGGGCCGGCCGGGCGATGCTCGTTTCGTAAAATCCTATTTCCCATACCCCAATGTCTCCAGATTTTCCCGATTCTACGCGCTGTAGGGGATGACCGCGACCGTCCCCTATGGCTTCACGGAATGCTTTGTACAGCCTGCCTGGGTCGGCGACCCAAATGGTCGCCGAGCAGGTAGGAGAGCGTTCCGCTCCGGCGCACCGCGAGGCGCCGGGGGCAGGCGTAGTAGTACTTGGTCACCTGAGTACCTTTCTTCTCGTAGGAATTGCCGATGAAGAATGTGGTTTGTCCGCTCAGCACCGATTTTACCCGATTTCCGTAATTTTCAGAGTTAATGATTCCAGAATTCCAACTGATGATAT
>DYKW01000020.1 GCA_020722405.1 Anaerolinea thermophila | reverse complement strand
AATAGATTTTCATGTCTGGTGGTGAAAATCATTTTTTCATGGCGACTTCTCAATATTCTGGGGATGAGGGCACACCGTCCCGCAAAGTACCCGTAGGGTGAAGGTTTGAGCGACACGACCAGTTTTTCGAGGAAACCTTCGGGACGTTTCCCCTTCTTTTTGAGATGATACACATCCCGCAATGTTTTAGCGGAGGAACGTATCTTCTCAAAAACTTGGGGCGCCTCCAAAAATCTTAACGCGAAGTCGCCAAGACGCGAAGACATAGCAGAGGCAGATCTCACGCCGCTGGGCTATCGTCTGGCGAAACCGGTGGATGGCTGATATTAATCCACAGATGGCACAGATTCACCCTGCGGGTACAATGACGCAGATTTTTTCAACCACTCTCTGGCGAAAAACCGTGTAAATTTGCGGTCGAATAAGGAGGTGTCAGCGTCCAGTTTTTAACCTTCAGCCGTCAGGCGCGGGCGAAAATCTTTCGTCCCTACGACCATCTGACTATTCGACGATGTGACTCAAAATGGTTTTTTCTTTGCGGCTCTGCGTCTTAGCGTTAAAATAGCAAACCACTACCCCGAATTATTGAGATGATACAGCGGAGGAACTTTATGTTGGTGCAACGAGAACGTATTGCAGAAGATGTCTATTTTTTTCAGAGCGAAACCTATGCCCAGGTGACGGCTGGCATTGTGGCTGGTAGCAAATGGGCTGTGGCAATTGATACCCTGCCGACGCCAAATGAAACGCTGCAAATGCGAGATTTTGCCGAGCAGCAATTGGGAATGCCGGTTCGCTATGTGATTAACACCCATTATCATGCTGATCACTCCTGGGGAAACTGTTTTTTCCCGGGGGCGATGGTCATTGCCCACGATTTTTGCCGGGAGTTGTTAATCACACGGGGACAACCATCCCTGGATGAAGTTGCCAAAGAAGAACCAGACTTTCGGAAAGTCAAACTAGTTTTACCTCATCTTACTTTCCGAGATGGGGTATTCTCTTTTCGAGTGGGCAGGAAAACACTGCGCTTGTTTCATCTGCCGGGACATAGCTGGGATGGCATTGGGGTATTGGTGGCGGAAGATCGGGTTTTGTTTACCGGTGATGCTTTGATGCCATTGCCTTATATCGTAGATGGTAGTTTATCGGTTTTGCGTCGTTCTTTGAAACGCATTGGAGAAATGACGTTGGAAAATGCGGTACAGGGGCATGGCGATGTCATCTTGCGTGGAGAAGTGGAAGCGTCAATCAAATCGAATCTGGACTACCTAGATTATATTGAGGCCGCCGTTGATGAGTCGCATAAATATCAATATCCATGGGACTATTTGGCAGAAGTGACGATTGAAAAAGCAGGTAAGAGTCGTGTTTTGTTGCGTGGCATGGCTTCGGCGCTGCATTACCGCAACTTGAAGGCGCTTTATAAACAAAAATTTGGTGAATTGCCGGCAGAATCTGGCTATGAAAATGAATAGCAATACGTGAGTGATCTTTTGATAGAGTAAAGTCGAAGGTATTTTCTTTCCCCATTTGTTCTGCCATGGGGCAAGAGGAGGTAGCATTTTCTCTTGTCCCATGGCCTTCTTTTGAGCACGGTTTCAGACGTTTTCGTTGGCTTGCTGTTCCTTTTGTTTGCGGTGTTTGGCGCGCCACCCAACCAACCTTTCGGTGCCATTCATTAGTCGTTTGATGTTTGGTCGTAATGCCCATAGTAACAGGATTTCCACAAGAAAACCATACCAGGCATACGCCCAGGGGGAAAGCCCTAAAGATGCTCGAATGGAGAAAACGACAATAGACATCATTCCGATGCTCATGGTTGCTACAGATGCGTAGCCTATTCCAAAGAGTAACGCGAATCCCATTGGAATAATGATAAAGAGACTCGGCCACCACAATCCCATAGCTCCACCGGCGGCTGGCGCCCCGCCAGCACCACCACGCAATCGAAATTTGCCATGTTCATCGCGTTCTGCCAGGTAGATGGAGTAGTTGTGCCCGAGAACGGCTGCAATAGGCGCTAGGATGTGCAGCCAGGGAGATTGCGGTGCAACTTGTTTGGCAAGATAGACAGTGAGTGCACTTTTGGTAATATCCAATATGGCGGTGGCGAGACCAGCCCAGAAACCGGCGGCACGCATGGCGTTTGTGCCTCCGGTACGTCCGCTCTCGATATGGCGCACGTCTCTTCCGGTAGTCAATTTGACAATTAATAACCCAGAGGGA
The DNA here is from genome assembly GCA_020722405.1 of Anaerolinea thermophila. Lineage (GTDB taxonomy): Bacteria > Chloroflexota > Anaerolineae > Anaerolineales > DRKV01 > DRKV01. The sequence goes on along the minus strand of DYKW01000020.1, from coordinate 14,887 downwards.
ATTGAACCAATCAGATAAGCACCGGCTAGTAGCCCGGCATAAGCAAGCCAGATGGTCATAGGAATCCTTTCTCCTTCGTGTGTTTTTGTTAGGTACGGAATTTGGTGAAACCGGTGGACAGCTGAAATAGTCCACAGATGGCGCAGATTCACCCTGCGGGTACGATGACACAGATTTTTCGACTTGTGCAATTGGCTACTAAGAAACTTACCCGTTTCGTTCTGTTTGAGCACAGCAGGCTGGGCTCCCCTGCCCGGCCATTCCCGGCGGCGTGGGCAGGGGCGAAATATTTTTCGCCCCTACGGGCCGGCCTGTCGCCCGTGAGCGAGTGTAAGACAGGCTTTTAGCCTGTCCTCCCTGGGCGCTCGTGCCCGGTGTCCGGCGGCGTGGGAGCCGCCTCTGCTACAACAAGAAAATTATCTGTTTCTTTCGGTTTGAGCAGCGCTACGCGTGCTGTGGCTTTACTTGCAGTGACATTTGGTTTCTAAACTGATCTTGCTCCTGAAACGCCTGCGTATGGAGGGAAGTCTCAACCGCACAGGTCGAGATTTTTAAGTCGCTTTACGGCGAAAAACCATGTAATTTTGCGGTTGAATAAGAAAACGCCAGAGTCCAGTCTGATAGAAAGCCGAAGCTATAGACCGATGGCTATAACACTAGTGCGCAATAGGGGTTTCACCACGAAGACACCAAAGCACGAAGGAACTAAAGACTTTGTGTCTTCGTGCCTTGGTGGTAAAAATGCCAAGACGTCTCAAGTTATTGAGATGATACTGCATTTAAACTAAAAAGGAAAATACGATGAGTGTTCCGGCTACCAAGGTCGCTTCTAGCCAGGGATGGGGGGCTTGTTCAGTGTGTGCGTTAATCCATGCAAGGAGTGCATACAGTGGGGCCAAGAGAAGCAGGCCATATTGCCCTGGAGAGAGGCGCAAGTAATGCAAGGCTGCAGCGCTTTGGGCACTGAGCAGCGCGGCGCTGTAAACACCCCAGATTAACCGGTGTCCTGGAAGATGTAGCTGCAAGATGCGCAAACTCACCAGCACACTGGCGGCGGTTAGGGTTGGGATGCGCCAGAAGAGACGCACCCCCATATTATGTAATACGATGGTCAGCACCAGGTATAGGCCAAAAGCCAATAAACTCAAGCCAGGGGTTGCCCAGTGGTACAATGGATTCTCAGGTGTCAAAACCACATACTCTGCCAGACAAACTAAGGTCAACACCAGGCCACCAGCCAATACTGCTGCCCACCAGTACGGCGAGTTTTTCAGTAAATTGAGTGTTACGCCCAGTATCCAGGCGCTGAGTGAGGGGAGTAACCAGTTGATGTAAGTACCCTGGCCGGGGTGCTGTGGGTGTGCGCGCAGCAATGCTTCCATGCCGCCAATAACTAAGCCGGCTACCAGTAGACTGGTGATGGTGGTGATGTCAATCGTCACCGGAATGGTTACCCCGGCAAATTGCAGTGTAAAGGCTTGGGAAGGCAGGCGAATGAAGTGTGCCAACGTGTAAGCCAGCAAAATGGTAGCGGTGAGCGTGCTCATCACTTCGGTAGGCGGCAAATAAGAGACGCGCTTCATATCTCGATTGTACCCTACATTTTCTACTTGCTACCGCGTACTTGACCTTTTTCGGAGCCTGCTGTACCATAGCATGGCGCAGTCATTCCGTAACTGCAAGATTAGTGCTTACAGCACAGACTTTGTGTTGTAATAATGTTGCCGCATAAGCAACTCGACGCTTAACGTACGTTGCAAAGTTCGAGCAAAGGAACTTAAACCATGCGCATAGGTTTTCTAGCGGATGTTTATAAACCGCATATTAGTGGAATTACAAATTACATCGCGTTGGGAAAACGCTATCTAGAATCCCAAGGCCACGAGGTTTTTGTGTTTACCTTTGGGGGGGGAGATTATCTGGATGATGAGACAAACATCATTCGTTCCCCCGGGTTGCCGTTGGCGAATACCAATATGTATCTCAACGTGCGGTACACGCGCCAAGCCGCCCGGTTAGTCACCACAATGGATGTGGTACATGTACATCATCCATTCATCAGTGGGCGGTTAGCATTGTGGCATTGCCAACCTCGCGGCATTCCGGTTGTTTTTACCAATCACACTCGGTACGACTTGTATTCACAGATATATCTTCCGGCCTTGCCAGAACCGGTGAGTACGGCCTTGCTCAAGGCGTATCTACCTAACTTTTGTCGGCAATGCGATTTGGTCATTGCCCCGTCCAAAGGCATGTGCGACGTGATGCGAAAATTGCAAGTTGATTCCCCCATCGAAGTCATCCCTAACTACGTTGAATTGTCGCGTTTTCAAAATAAAATTGCCCCCATTTTTCGCACTGATTTGGGCTTTGATGAAGACAACGTTGTCTTTGTATATACTGGTCGCTTAGGACCCGAAAAGAATTTACCTTTCTTGTTACGCGCATTCAAAGGTGTCGCCGAAGCAAACCCTGGTGTTCGGTTGCTATTGGTGGGTGATGGCCCAGAGAGGGAGAATCTGGAAGACCGTGTGAGTTACATGAGGTTGAACAAGCATGTGTTTTTTGCCGGTATGGTATCCCATGACGAAATTCCGCGTTATCTGAAGGCATCCGATGTTTTTGTCACAGCCTCTGTTACCGAGGTGCATCCGCTTTCTGTTATCGAAGCCATGGCGGCCGGTTTACCGGTTTTAGGCATAGATTCGCCTGGCGTTGGGGATAGTGTAGAAGATGGCGTAACCGGCTTTTTGGCCAGTGAAGAAGACCTGGCAACTTTTGCGGCAAAAATGATGCGTTTGGCTAGTGAAGATGGTTTGCGTTGCGAAATGTCCGCGAATGCAAAAAAAGCGGCTGCGGAATACAGTGTAGATCATATTGGAGAAATTATGATTGAACGCTATCAAAAACTCGTTCAGCAGAGTTTTCCTCGCCGCCGCACTTTACGCTCACGCTGGTTACAGATAATGGATCGTTTGCAGTGAGCGGGCATAATCAAACGCTCGGCAGATGGGGAGAGACGCGCGCTGCCCAATACCTGCAAGCACGCGGTTATCGTATTTTAGGGCGCAACTTGCGCACCCCCTATGGAGAGATAGATATTTTGGCACAGCAAGACCTCCAATTAGTCTTTGTAGAAGTCAAAACTCGCCACACTCGTACCTATGGCCCGCCGGAGGTCGCTATCACCCCTCGTAAACAAGCACACATTGTAGCGGCTGCTGAGCATTATTTACAGGAGCATCCGGAATTACCGGCTATTTGGCGGGTAGATGTGGTTGCCATCTATCGCCCCAACCGCGATTTACCACCCGAAATTACCCATTTTGAGAATGTTTTGTCGTGAAAGCGCCATTGATAGTTATTCTCGGCCCCACTGCGGTGGGCAAAACAGAACTTGCCTTACAATTGGCAGCGCGTCTCGACGGTGAAATTGTCTCTGCAGATTCGCGTTTGTTCTATCGTGGGATGGATATCGGCACAGCAAAACCTACTCTGGAAGAACGTGCTCGTGTGCCACACCACTTGATAGATGTAGCCGATCCCGATGAAACCTGGAGCCTGACCGTTTTTCAAAAAGCCGCACAAGAGGCTATTGCGGACATCCATCGTCGGGACAAACTCCCCTTTTTGGTGGGAGGCACTGGACAGTATTTACGTGCAGTTTATGAGGGCTGGTTGCCACCAGCCCTACAGCCCAACCTACGTTTGCGAGGGGTGCTGGAAACCTGGGGAAAAGCACTTGGCCCTCAAAATTTGCATGCCCGCTTGGCGCACATTGATCCCCAGGCTGCTGCTCGCATTCAACCCAATAATCTACGCCGCACAGTGCGTGCCCTGGAAGTTATTTTCATGACAGGTAGGCTGTTTTCTGCCCAGCAGCGCCGAAGTGAGTCACCTTATCGCACTTTGCTCATCGGCTTGACGCGCCCCCGTCAGGAACTCTATGCGCGTATCGATGCCCGCATTCAAGCCATGCTAAACATGGGACTCGTTGACGAGGTGCGCGCACTGTTAGCACGCGGTTATTCTCCTGAACTGCCGGCCATGTCCGCTATTGGATACAAACAAATTGCCGCTTATTTACAAGGGGAATATTCCTTGGAAGAGGCCGTAACCCTCATTAAGCGCTTGACGCGCCAATTTGTTCGCCGGCAAGCCAATTGGTTTAAAACCGATGATCCCCAAATCCATTGGTTTTCTATGGATGACAACCCTCTTTCCCAAATAGAATCAACAATCCGTGTTTTTTGGGCCTGATTTTAGACTCATCTAGTTGACATAATCCACAATCAACCGTAAAATCTTCTTAACACCTTGAAACTGGTTCCGTTGCGTACTTTGTGTTCTCGCTTATCAGCAAGGAGGAGAAAATGACCGAAAAACCCTGGTTGGCACATTATGATGATGATGTGCCACATCGTATTGATTATCCCCAGGTGCCAATTTTCCATTTTTTGGAGGAAAGTGCCAAAAAGTATCCTGACCGTGCCTGTACCATCTTCAAGGGTGCGCGCATTTCGTTTGCAGAAATGAATCGCATTACCGATGCGTTAGCAAGTGCCTTGGTAAAGATGGGCATCAAAAAAGGGGATCGGGTAGGCATTTTCATGCCAAACACGCCACAGTTCGTCATGGCCTATTTCGCTATTCTTAAGGCTGGTGGTGTCGTAGTGGCTACAAACCCCTTGTATAGCCACCATGAGATTGAGCATCAACTTAACGATGCGGGCATTGAAGTGATGTTCGTGATGACCAATTTCTACAAAACCGTCAAGGAAGTACAACCCAAAACCCGTGTGCGAAAAATCATTGCCACCAATATCAAAGAGACCTTACCGCCGTTGCTGCGCTTACTTTTTACGCTGGCCAAAGAAAAGAAAGATGGGCACGCTGTCGAATTGGCAGAGGGCGATGTGTGGATGAAGGACTTAATCGCTGCACATCATGGATCTGGACGTCCTGCTACTGAAATCACTCCGGATGACGTTGCTTTGTTCCAGTATACTGGCGGCACTACCGGGCTTTCGAAAGGCGCCGTCGCGTTGCATCGTAATCTAGTTGCCAACGCCCTGCAGATTCGCTACTGGATGCCAGATGCAATCGACGGTGAGGAAGTTGTCCTCATGGCCATCCCGCTCTTCCATGTGTATGGCATGGTGGCAGGCATGTTGTTTGCCATGGCCACTTCTGCCACAATGGTGATGGTGCCTAACCCTCGAGACTTGAAAGACGTACTTACGAATATCAGTACGTACCGCGCCACCATCTTTCCGGGGGTACCGACGTTATATAACGCCATCAACAACTATCCCGACGTATTGGCCGGAAAGTATGAATTACGTTCTATCAAGGCCTGCATTTCTGGTTCGGCGCCATTGATGCGCGAAACCAAAGAAAAATTTGAGGCGCTGACCGGTGGGGTCGTGTTCGAGGGCTATGGTTTATCAGAAGCACCCACGGCTACGCATTGTAATCCCATCCGTGGCGAAAATCGCACGGGCTCCATTGGTATGCCGTTGCCGGATGTCGATGTACGCATTGTCAGCCTGGATGACGGCGTCACGGTTATGCCTGTCGGTGAGCCAGGAGAAATGGTCATTACAGGGCCGCAGGTTATGCGAGGCTATCACAATATGCCTACCGAGACAGCCAATACCCTGCGCGATGGTTGGTTGTACACCGGTGATATTGCCTACATGGATGGGGATGGCTATTTTTACATCGTAGACCGCAAGAAGGAACTCATCAAGCCTGGTGGCTATCAGGTTTGGCCACGGGAGGTCGAAGAGGCCATTTCATCTTACCCCAAAGTGTTAGAAGTAGGCGTGGCTGGCATTCCTGATCCCTATCGCGGGGAGACGGTCAAGGCCTGGGTAGTGCTCAAACCCGGCGAAACGGCCACTGCTGACGAGATCAAAAATTGGTGTCAAGAACGCCTGGCGAAATTCAAAGTACCCACCCACATCGAATTCCGTAATGAATTGCCTAAGACTATGGTAGGCAAAATTCTACGCCGTGAACTGGTGCGCCAACACATGGAGGCCGAAGGCCAAAAGTAATGATATCGCCACCAATTCCATGAGACTCCTGAAAAAAGATCAATCCCCAGAAAAATCGCGGGATTGCGCTCCACTTCCTTGCAGAAAGTGGTAGGAGAACGGGACAAATCTCTCGAAAACGCTTATTTTTTTTGGGGCTTTGTCCCATACCAAACGACTACTGCCCTTTTCTCAGTAGAGGCGTTCCATTGGTTAGCAAACACATGACTCACCTCTGGTCTTGGAGGTGAGTCATGTGTTTGTTGTCTGGTTTACGGTGGCTTTGAGAATATGTTCTGAAAACCGCCTTAGGCCTGCTGGATTGCTTGTTCTTTGGGTTTGGGCACCAGTGTGAGCCAGACGGATGCCCGCATCCTCTCTTCTCCGGTTTCGTGTCGCACTACCCTTAGATGCCTGGTCAACAAATGCAGGGCTTCTTCGTCCGGACCGTGTGAGGCTTGCCGATCGGCAGGCCTCAGATGAGCGTAGAGCAACATCGTCCCCGTAAGAGCCAACAGACGTTCGGGATTGTTTGCATATGGCGTTTGTGTCTGGTGCGGTAAGCCATGGTGGCATCCAATATCTAGCACCAAGTCAAAAGGTGCGGTAGGTCATCGTTTGTGTTACGCTGTGATGATAAAAGTATACGCTGACATTGGCTTGCTGTGCCTTGCGGCGGGCGCGTTGAATCGCCGGAGCCGCAAAACCGATGGCGTACACTTGCCAGCCATGTTGTGCCAGGACGACCGCGTTGGTGCCTGTGCCACAGCCCAGGTCAAGGGCTTTCCCTGACGAATGCTGTTGGATGAAAGCCATTAGTTCTGGCGGGCAGATGCCGCTATCCCAGGGTGCCTCCCTACGTAAATAGCGCCACACAAAGCGCCAACGATTGTGCAGCGTGACAAATGATACTTTGACAATTGAAGCAACTTCACGTAAAATCATCTTCGCGTCTTGTTTGGTTATAGTGTTTATTCAAGATGGTTCAAGAATCTGTATAGTGTTCGGGTGTTTCTTAGTGTAAGGCCTATAAAACACCTTGTGATAAGGTTTCCTATCCTTGATTGGAAAGTACTGGCGTTTCATATCCATAACAAAAAAGGGTCTGCTATTCTATGAAAGAGTATACAACAAACTCCATCCGTAATATTGTTTTGGCCTCCCATAGTGGCACAGGAAAAACGCTGCTTGTTGAAGCATTTTTGCATTCTACAGGCGCCGTTACCCGTTTGGGGAGCATCAACGACGGTACAACGGTGTCGGACTTTGAAGAAGAAGAGGTTCGGCGCGGCCTTTCGCTTTCGACGTCAGTGATGCCGGTAGAGTACCGTGATGTCAAACTGAATTTCTTGGATACACCCGGATACACCGATTTTGTTGGGGAAGTTATTTCGGCGATGCGTGTGGCTGATAGTGTATTGATCCCCATAGATGTGGTGGCGGGTATCGAAGTGGGCACCGAGGTAGCCTGGAACTATGCCAATGTTTTCAACTTGCCGATTTTCTTCTTGATTAACAAAATGGATCGGGAAAATGCCCGCTTCCAACAGGCATTGGAAGCCATTCAGACTTTACCTGAGGTACGCCCATTGTTGTTACAGCTGCCATGGGGAGAGCAGTCCGGTTTTCAAGGTGTTATTGACCTGCTCACCATGAAGGCCTATAAAGGTGTGGGCACGGAAGCAGTAGATATCCCGGCAGATATGGCGGAGGCTGCCGAAGAAGCCCGCATGCAGTTGATCGAGGCTGCTGCTGAAGGGGATGACGAACTGCTCATGAAATATCTGGATGGCGAAGAACTCTCACCCGAAGAAATTTTCCAAGGGTTGAAGAGTGTCGTCTGGCAAGGGAATTACCACCCTGTTTTTGTGGCTGCCGGTGGTTCTGAGATTGGCATTATCCCCTTGTTGGATGGGCTATTAGCATTGGCCCCCTCCCCCGTAGATGCTCCTCAAGTTGTTGCTTCGGGAGCGCAAGGCGAAGAAACGTTGCCGGCCGATGACAATGGGCCGCTGGCTGTATACGTTTGGAAAACGACAGCAGATCCCTTTGTCGGCAGAATTACCTACTTCCGTGTTTATTCTGGCACGGTGCATTCTGATACTCGTTTGTGGAATCAGAGCAAAGGTGTCGAAGAACGGTTTGGCACTGTAAGCGTGTTGCGCGGTAAAGAGCAAATGAATGTAAAAACCGTTCACGCCGGCGATATTGCCTCGGTTCCCAAATTGAGCGAAACAGCCACCGGCGATACCTTATGTGATAAGGGACATCCTTTGACCTTGCCGGTGCCGGAATATCCTACTGCACTCTATCGGGTGGCGGTATTCCCCAAATCACAATCCGACGCTGCTAAGATCTCACTCACACTTACCCGCCTGTCTGAAGAAGACATGACCCTCTCCTGGTATCAGGAACACAGTACCAACCAGACCATTCTCCAAGGCATGGGCGACCAGCACATTGATGTTGCAATCCGCAAGGCAGAGAAAAAATTCCAAACGGCGTTGCTTACCGACTTGCCCAAAGTGCCGTATCAAGAGGCCATTACCAAGGTGGCATCTGCGCAATATCGTCACAAGAAACAAACCGGTGGTGCGGGCCAATTTGCCGAAGTACACATGCGCTTGGAACCAAACCCGGATAGCGATTATGAATTTGTCTGGGAAGTTTTCGGTGGTTCAGTTTCGTCCAGTTTCCAGCCATCGATAGAAAAGGGCATCCAGAATGTCCGTAAGACAGGCGTTATCGCGGGTTATCCGGTAGTCAATGTCAAAGTAGCCGTGTATGATGGCAAAGAGCATCCGGTAGATTCTAAACCGGTAGCCTTTGAAGTTGCCGGCCGTGAAGCCTTCAAAGCGGCTTTCCGAGAAGGGGCTCCGGTGTTGATGGAGCCGATTTATAACGTGCATATTACCGTGCCGGAAGAGAATATGGGCGATGTACTGGGTGACTTGAATACCCGCCGGGCTCGCGTCCAGGGTATGAATACCGAAAAAGGACGTTCAGTCGTAACCGCTCAAGTACCGTTAGCAGAAATTCAGCGCTACACCACCGACCTGCGGTCTATCACCGGTGGGCGCGGCGTCTTTGCTATGGAATTCTCGCACTATGAACGTGTGCCGGCGCACATTGCCCAAGAGGTGATTGATGCCCGAAAGAAGGAACAGGCAGAAGAATAAATGGTTCATTGGGAATTGGCGTGGCGCGCCGCCAGATGTAGGGCGGAATTAATTCCGCCCTACGGCGTAGTGCCAGATATGAGGACACATCACGGAAAATCCCAAAGAGCCGAATAAATATCTGTCTTTGATGGCTCATGAGGAGCGAACCGCAATCTTATGGTTCGCTCCTTTGGTATGTTGCATCATTTCAAAAATAGGAGATACCATCTCCGCTGGGCGTGCTTGGGCGCGCCCAGCACTGTCTCGGCAGCAACCGCCGGACTGGGGATCCGGCGCTCCCAGGAGCCGGGCTGGAAACCGTTGTCCCCACGATGGAATTCTACTCCGACAATTGGCAGGCCGCCTCAATTTACTGAGATGATACGGTATATCGTTGTTGCGAACTTAAAGTCTTATTGGTTGTGAGGTTTTCCTTTTCTTGAAAATACACTTCTTTCGCCGCCTGGCATGGTTATCAAGCGTACTCTTGTGGGCATTAGTCGTTGCACAAGGAAACCAGGCTTTTCGGGTTTTTGTACAACGCCTGGTTGCTATTAGCCTGGTACGCCTTGTCTGGGTAGCGCCTGCACAATTAACATTACAAAACCAGTTTTGGGTGCTGGCTGCTGGCTTTGGGCTTGTGTTTATCGGGATATTGATCGTTTGGGTGGGCCTGCCCCAGGCGACTTTTGCCCATTTGTTGACATTACCGGTCTCGAAATTGCGAACTGTGGTTTTCTCGATTGCCCTTGTCCTCTCTGGGATACGCATTGCCCAGCAAGTTGTGAGCGCACCACTCGGAGATTTTCTGTGGAGTGCGCTCGCTGTTTCTCTGGCCTTCCTTTTCTTTCCTTTGATGATTTCCTTATATCGCGGTCAGGGACGGGCGGCGGGACTCTCCCTAACCCTGGGCCTATTGCTCGGCTTTTTGATAGACATCCTTTGGCGGGCTGCGTTCTGGACGCTAGACCTGAACTGGCAGCCAGGGACGGTTGCTACGCTGATTGCCGCAAGTATGGCTCTTGTTCAGATTGTTGTTGCCTGGTTGTGGTACCGCACGGCAGCCATCTATCGCCACCGCCCGCTTCATCCGCTGTCGTTAGGGCAACTGTGGCTGGCCGTTTTTCTGATGCAAAATCTAACCCATCACCTGGGATTGTTTCAGATGAGCGTTGGTTGGACGATGCGATCCAGTTTACAGTGGTTAGCAGGAGCAAATATCCTGAGTGTCATTGCCGTTTTGTGGCTACAGTACCGTTATCCGCGCCGTTATCCATTGTGGTTACGAATGAGCGATGTCTTGCTGGCAAGTAGTTTCCTGATTTTGCCCTGGGGACGTGGTATGTGGTTTGCTTGCGCCATCCTTGCTGTCCAAATTGGCCTGGCTTTGCACATCAACCTGGTACTGAAACGGATGGATGAAATTGAAACCCCTGTGCATCTGAGCAATTTGCAAGGTGCTTTTGTGTACATGCTGTTGTTCAATCTATACGTGCTTTTCGGGGGCGCCACTTGGCTGATGCTTCTTCCGGCCGGGCTGCTCTTGTGGGTCACCTGGAAGGATGGCTTATGGCATTTCCCAAACCCAATAGAAAAAACGACCCCTTATGTGCGTTTACCGGCCGTATCGCTTTTGGGGTTTCTTCTGGTGGCCTTCCTTGTGACGTTTTGGCTGGGCTGGCAGCCCACCCAAGCCTTTGTGCCTACAGATTTGCCAACCCAAGTGCGGATAATGTACCTGAACGTCCATCAAGGGATGGATTCCAGCGGTGAAGTGGCTCTGGCACACGTGGCGGAACTAGTGCAAACCCACAAAGTCGATGTCCTGGCGCTCAATGAAGCTAGCCGGGAGTGGCCTAATGGCGGGTATGATGTGCCCTTATGGCTGGCACACCGTTTGGGGTGGCAATTCATCTACGGGCCGGATGTGGGTGATTTGAGCGGCAACGCCATTTTGAGCCGTTACCCTTTGCGCCTGGTAGATGCCACGCGTAACAGCCGCTGGCCCTTCTCCCCTGGTGGCTTTTTGACCGGTGCGATTGAAACGGCCAACGGTCTTCTCTACATCACGACCATGCACCTGGATTGGGGAGTGTCTGCCGCGATGGATATGCGACGGGTGGCCTCAGTGGAAACCTACCTAAAAACCCATACGGATCTGCTGCCTCGTATGGTCATTGGAGGCGATTTCAACACTGAATCACCCCTCCCGCGGCAGGTCTTACGGGATGCGGGCTTTCAGAACGCCTGGGGAACGCAATTGCCTGCTTATACCTGGTATTCGAATAGTGTGCAGCGGACGTTGGACTTCGTTTTTGCCTCTCCAAACCTGACCGTTTCCCGGCGGCAAGTGCTCTCGGTGGATGTTTCTGACCACTTGCCATTGATGGTAGATATCGTGCCCTAAAATAAGACTTTCAGCCCCCCTGGGTTCCCGCGGGGACCTGTGGGGGGCGCGCGTTACCTAAAGGTTTTTCTCCCCCCTGGGGCTTGCCCAGCCTAGCCGCAAGAAGACCAGCGGCGCGCCGGCTGCCACCCAGCCCCCCACCAGCGCATAGCGCAGGCTGCGGAAGAGCATGTCGATGAGCAACGCGCCATCGGGGAAAACCGCTTTTAGCCCGGCCCATAACGCTACAGTGACCGCAATACCCAACAAGTAACGTTGTGCGCGTAGCCGCAGGCCGCCCTCTGGAGAGAAGCCGCCGCGTTCGTGTAGCCACAAGCCCCCCATGGATAGTCCAAACAACGCACCGCCCAAACTAAAGAAAATACGCACATCCAGCGGGTTGAAGTCGGCACCGGGGGCGTTTTGGGCGAACGTTTTCAACCAGCCCGAGGGTACCGGCCAGGTGGCAGCAGTGTACATGCTGCTGGCTGCACCGAGTACGACCAACCCCAGCGAAAATAAACCGGCAGCCAGCATACGCTTCCATTGGGGAAGGCGCATAAAGCGCTCGAAGGCCGGCTGCCCAGCGGAGGCCAGAAAGAGCAGCAGCGCGCCCAACACCCAGCCCAGCAGAACATCCTGTGGAAAGTGTACCCCTAGGTACAGCCGTGAGATGCTAACCAAGAAGATCAGCAGTCCCATCAGCACCCATCCCCAGGCGCGCCGCAGGGTGAGGCCCAGCGTGCCCCACAGAACGGCCGCATTTTGCGCGTGCAGCGAAGGAAGCCCGAAAGATGATTCCACGCTCCAGGCCTGTACCTGGGTGGAAACCCAAAAGGGGCGCGGACTATGCAACAAGATTTTGACGACGTCCCCCAGTACGCTGCCCACAAACAACAGCACGCCCAGCCGTAACCCCAGGGCTGCGTCTACGCACCAGTAGAGCGCAGGCACGAACAGCAGGATGAACTCTTCGGTACCCAGAAAAGTGAAGAACGACATCAAGGGGCGCAATCCCTCCCCCAAGTGTTGCAAAAATAGAACTATACTGATTCCCAAGAAGTTTTCCATAGGTGTAAGTCTCCAGGTGAATCTTGATGTGTCTCATTAGAGATTTTGCATCTTGGTGTGGCAAATTTAACGCAAAGTCGCTAAGGCGCAGGTGTAGGGCGGAATTCAATTCCGCCCTACACCTGACGGCGCACCACACCCATCTTTGATGAACCAAATTTAACGCCGAGGCATCAACCAATCGGGAAAGGTGTGTGTAGACGAACTCCTAGATGACGTCTTTGTTGCGCACGGGGGAGAAAAATACTGTGAGCAGCAATCCGACCAGGATAGCGACCAACCCGATGGGGTAAATCGAGACAGGATCGCGCGCATACAAGTACCCGGCCAATGGCGGCGCAAGGATGATTGCCAGCGAGGCCGCCGTTTCGACAAATCCGTAGGCTATGCCCATAACTTCCGGGGATACCAAGGGGCGTGCCTGCGCGCTGGCCAGGCTGCGGGCGGTTTGGTAACTGCCCATCAGGAAGTAGGCACCCATGTACCAGGGTAAACTGGTGCCTTGCCATAGTGCCAACCCGAAAAGTGCCATTGCGCCTTGTGCCAGGAGAAACCCTACGCGGGCGTTGATTTGCCCCAGCAGCAAGTTGAACACCACTACGCCAAGGTTGCGCATGGCAATCACGCCGCCGATTTGGGCAGGCCCCAGATGGTGCACATCTTGCAGGTAATTTTGGGAGAGCGGCTGCGGCAGGTATAGTGCGAACATAACCACGAAAATCAACGCCAGGTAGCGCAGGTAACGTGGGGTGAGCACGGTCCTCAGGGCGTTGCCGTCCTTTTGGGTCGCGGTTTCCTCTACGGGTTGCGCGCGGATGCTGAGCACTATCAGGGTGGAGAAAATAAAAATGAACGCGGCCACCAAAAAGGTCCGGTGGAGCCCGATTTTTTCCCCAATCTGCCCCCCAATGATGGGGCCAATGACCGATCCCAGGCTGAAGGCTGCTGTCATCAATGTGATGGCGCGCCCGATGGACAGTTTGCCGCGGGCCGCGGTGATGTAACTGTACATCGGCACCATGACGAAACTGGTCAGCCCATAGAGCACTGTGCCGACGGTAAACCACGGCAGGGAGGGCGCCAGCGCCATCACCCAGGTGGCCAGTGTGCCCAACCCCCAGGCCAGGTAGAGCAGTGGACGACGCCCGATGCGGTCGGCCAGGTAGCCGGCGGGTAGGTGCGCGACCGTCATGGCAATGCCAACTGCCCCCAGGATGTTGCCAATCATTTGTGGATTGGCGCCCAAGTCTTGCAGGTAGAGCGGCTGGAAGAGAAAAAACATGCCCTCGCCGACACCCCAGGTGAACAGCGCTGCGGCCAATAGAATGAGATCACGTGTCATGCGCGTTGGTTGAGTTGTTGTAGAAAATCTTGCACCAGTTTGGCCACTGTCTCGCGTTGGGCATCGGCGGGCAGGATGTGTCCGCTGCCTTCTAGCCAGTGCTGTGCCACGCTTGGGGCATTGTGCAATGCCTCGGCAAAGGCTTGCATGTGCCCATCTTCGGCCTTGACAGCGGGGTCCTGGCGGGAATAAATCAGGGCGGTGGGCACAGTGACCTTGTCCAGGTGGGCGCGCATTTCAGCCAGCAGTGCCCATAGTTCCCCGTAAGAAAGGGTGGGGGTAACGGGGTAAGTGACCACACTTTTCAGGGCCTCCTGATCTACCCATTGTGGAGCGCCTTTGAGGTCATAGGGGTGGAATAATGCCAGCAAGGGGAGGATGCGTAGGCGCCAGTTTTCCGGCATATGATGTGGTGTGGCCATGGCGACGACGCCCGCTACCGGCAAGCGTGCAGCGGTGTAAAAGGCTAATACGCCGCCCATAGAAAGCCCAAGGAGCACCACGCGGCGGGTGTGGCCGCGTAGCAGATAGTAGCCGTCTGCTACGCTGGCCGCCCAATGGCGCCAGGTGGAGCGGCGCATGTCATCCGGTGTGGTGGCGTGACCGGCCAGGCGAATGCCCAGCACGGTGTAGCCTTGTTTGGATAACCGTTCGCCCAGGGGACGCATCTCCTTGGGGGTGCCGGTGAAACCATGGATGAGCAGACAACCGGTGTGCCGGTTCTCGTGCTGTGGGTCACCGGGAAAGTAGAAAGGTTCGGCGGTAGGAAGAATCATAGAACGGCAGTCTCCTTGTCGGGTAGTCGGGTAGTCGGATAGTTGGATAGTTGGATAGTATCTGATCTGAAAATAGATTTTTATGTCTGGTGGTGAAAATTATTTTTCAT
>DYKW01000200.1 GCA_020722405.1 Anaerolinea thermophila | reverse complement strand
TCGGCGACAGGCTTAAGCCAGGCGATCTGCCCGGCCAGCACAATCCACACCACCGCGCCCAAAGCCGCGCCGCTGGACACGCCAACAATGCCCGGATCAGCCAGCGGGTTGCGGAACATGCCCTGCATGGCCGCCCCCGCCAACGCCAGCCCTGCCCCGACCAGCACCGCCAAAAGCAGACGCGGCAGGCGTACTTCCAGCAGTACCGCGGACTGCATGGGGGTGAACCCCTCTTGGCCAATACCGAGAATCGCCAGCACTTGCGACGCTGAAATCCGCACCGCCCCCTGCATGGCGGAGGCCACCAGCGCGACGATCAAGCCGAGCATCAACACCGCCAGCGCCAACAGCCTGATCGCCTGTTGTCGCTGCAGAAACTTGTGCGCCTCCATGGGTTGGACAAGGGCATTATTGACACACATGTCTCATACCCCGCCCTTGTGCGCCATATGCGTGTCGCCACGCAGCCCCTCACCCAAGACATGAATCGACTGCGGCAGGCGTGGGCCGAAGGAAAACACCTCCATCACATCCATCACCACCACCCGACGATTCTGACCCGCCGGGGTATGCTCAATGCCCGGAAGCGCCTTGAGCACGGCATCCAGCGAGCCGAATTGCTGCACGGCCTGCTGCATCACCACAATCACCTCCGGCGATGCGGCAATCAGTGCTTCGGCGCTGACAGGCTTGAAGCCCTTGACCGTGGCAAACACGTTGTCCCCGCCCGCCAGACGGATCATTGCGTCGCCCGCCGTCTCAGCCCCGGCCACCATCGGGCTGGCGTGACCGAAACCGAGAAACAGCGCCGCTTTCGGACGCCGCCCTGGCATGGAGCGCCAATGCCAGCTTTCTGCCTCTGCTTCACGCTTGACCTTTTCCGCCAGCGCATCCGCGCGCTCCACCAGCCCCAGCGCCTTGCCCACTTCGCGGATTCGCTGCGCCGCCTCTTCAATGCTGTCGGTCTGCGCGGTCATCACCAGCGGAATGCCTAGTTCCTTGAGCTTTTCCAGCGCAGGCGGTGGGCCAATATCGTGGCTGGCAATAATCATGTCCGGTTGCAGCGAGGCCACACCTTCAACCGCCACCTGACGCAAATAACCGACCTTGGGCAGCTTCGTTGCCGCCTCGGGATAGATGCTCGACGAATCGACACCCACCAGACGGCTTTCCGCGCCAAGTGCGTAAATAATCTCGGTCACATGCCCGCCCACACTCACCACCCGCTGCGGCGGCTCGGCAGCCAGCAGCTGCAAAGGCAAGACCAGGCAGCTCATCGATAAGGACATGCGCAGGCTCATCAGCCTTGCCCCAGCGTCGGCAATCCTTCCACCAGCGCGCGCCACGCGGGATTCTCGGCATGACCGGCATGACGATCGCCAAAGAAGGTGGCGATCGACCGCCCCTCGGCGTCATACAACTCCAGCGAGGTCACCACGCCATCGACCGTCGGCTTGCGCACCACGTAGCTGTGCGCCACCCCAGCCTCAACCAGATGCAGGTTGAATTCTGGGTCAAGCACGTTGAACCAGCCCTCAATGCGCTTGACGTGATGCACCGGGCCGCGATGGATCTGCACGCAGCCGCGATTACCGACAAACACCATGATCGAAAGCCCACTGGCGCTGGCCGCGGTCAAGACATCAGCATGCGCCAGGTTGCTCACCGGGCGCGCACGCTCGTGCCCCGCCAGACGCAAGGCCTGAATGCGACTGACTCCATAGGTTTTCAGCAGGTCATGAAAGTCATGTACATCGCGCAGCGCATCCCAGGCGGCGAGCAGGCCGACAACATCGATCTGTTCATCGGGACGTTCCGCTTCAGGAACGGGGCGCGCACTGACTTCAACCTCGTCGCTCTGATCCTGAGCGCGGAAACGACTCACCAGCGCCTTGAATGCCGCAACATCACTGGCATCAATCAGGTGCACCTTGTGTACCGCGTCGCCGTAGGCATCAAAAAACTGCAAGCTGCGACGGAAACCATCCACCGCGCGCTCCTCGACCGCAAAGGCATGCGCCCAGTGCGTCATAAACAAGCGCAAGTCAATCTCTTCGCCCAGCGCAAGCCCCATGCCGCCGCGAAAAGTCAGATTGCGATACAGCCCCTTGCGCTCATGCACGCAATACTCATTGCGCGTCAAGGCCATCACGCGCCCCAGTGTGGCGACTTCCTTGAGCATGTCGGCAAAATCACCTTCAAGGCGGATATGCGACTCGCCGCACTGTAAAACCAGAAGCTCAAGCTCACTCACACCCAAACCGCGTGCCGCGTCACGCACACGCGCACGCGGCGACTGCGCCATAAAGGCCTGCCAACGCTGGCGAAGAGGAAGGGATGGAACATCTAACTGCTGCATCATATTGATTTCCAATGAAAATGTGTCCTTAAACCAGGGAGCGAAGCGCATCCTAAAACGTCGCTGTCCATGCGCTCGCCTTAAAACGCGCGCAGCAAAAATCCTCCCGCACCCTCAGGTTGCAGAAAGACGAATCATTCAGGGGATAAAAAAAGCCCCAGCCGATACCGAAAAAACGTCA
>DYKW01000019.1:8175-17224 GCA_020722405.1 Anaerolinea thermophila | reverse complement strand
AGCGCGCAAATAGTCACGGGCGTTGAGGGTCAGGATGCAGATGGAGAGCATGAGGTGGCTAAATTTTTTTCGGCTTGTTTTGTGCCAATACCTGCAAGTATACCTGCCAGGTCAAGCGGGCGGTGCGCTGCCAGGTGAATTGTGCGGCGCGTGCCAGGCCGCGTGTGCGCAGGTCTTGTGCCAGCGCGGGGTCTTGCAAAATGCGCAGGATGGCTTCGCTTAGTGCAGCGTCATCCTCAGGAGGGGCATACAGAGCCGCCTCCCCGGCGACTTCGGGCATGGATGAAACGGGGGTGGTAACTACCGGCGTCCCACAGGCCAGGGATTCCAATACGGGGAAGCCAAAGCCTTCATAAAAGGATGGGTAGACAAACACCTGCGCCAAATTATACACGACCGGCAAGTCGGCCTGCGCTACGTAGCCGGTGAAAATGATGCGCGTATGCAAATGCGCAGGCACCTGTTCGAGGATGGCTTGCGGCAGCCAGCCCTTGCGCCCAACGATGACCAGTGCCGTTTCGGAATCGGAGGCGGCCAAACGGGTGTACGCCCGAAATAGTGCGGGGAGATTCTTGCGAGGTTCGAGCAGCCCTACGAACAGGATGAATTTGGGCGGCAGATTGTATTTACGGGCAACGCGCGCCAATACCGTATCCTCGTCGACGGGATGGAAATCGGGCGCCACGCCCAACGGTGTGGCAAAGGTCTTCTCGAGCGGGGCAGCGATCCAACGCTGCATGTCCCGGCGGGTGCTCTCAGAGACGGTAAGCAGTGCCGCGGCGCGGTGGGCACTGCGGCGCATGATGAAGGGGAAAAAGTGTCTTTTGGCGAAGGTGTGGTGCTGGGGATAGTAGAAAAAGGTGGCGTCATGCAAAGTAACGACCACAGGGACAGGAGCGGCCAGCGGCATGGTGTAGTGCGGGCTATGCAACAAGTCGGGCTTCAGGCGAGCCAGGTGCCACGGGAAAACCGTTTGCTCCCACAATAAGCGCACCGCCGGCGACATGGTTGGCACGTCGACGAAGCGAACCGGCGCGTCCGCGGGCAAGTTCAGCAAAACACGCTGGTGAGGCTGGGCAAAAACAGTAAAACGCGCCTTGGTAGATTGCTCTATCAACGCGCGCAGGAGTTGGATGATATAGTTGCCTGCCCCCACAGGGTGCGGGGGCAGGGCTGTGGCATCGTAGGCGATGTGCAAGAGCGTCAATTTGTAACAGTGATAGTGGCTTCAGAACAAAGGGTCGTTTGATTCAATCCATCATCCAGGACTGCACAGATATAGTACTCGCCGGGGATGACAGTAGTGGTATCCCAACCGAAATTCAGGTCACCCGGTGCGACAAAGGGATCGCCACCCTTTCGGACGAATGGCAAGTAAACTGCGTTGGGGCCAGGTGTTGGGGCAGGCAAAGGATCATACAATACCACCAGATGCTGCATAGGTTGGTTTTTAGGATCGGTGGTGTAATATAAAGTGGTATCGAAACTGTCGCCAGGGAAGAATTTATTGAGCGAGAGGGGATAAATTTCTCCGCGCACAACAGAGATGGGCTTGGTAAGACGAATCCAATCTAGTTTTTGAACAAACGTATAGTTAGTAACATTCTCGTTAGGGTCAAAACGTACTTGATACACTAACCCTGAATCACGCCAGGGGGTGTTCAATCCGTCACATTCCCCGGCAAATTCCTCGGCAGAACCGGCAAATAAATCCCATAAATCAATCACATAAGTTTGCCATCCGACATCATAGGGCAAATCTTGTGTAACTTTATGGCAGTAATAACCGGGTCTACCGCTGGAGCCTTGCACAGACCATACCCAGCGAACAATCATGCCATTAGGCACATCTTGAGCAGTGGCATCAGTAAACATGCGATAGGTGAGATAACGATATTGCGAAGAATCTATAGGCTGCGTTACTGGAAGATAAATTGATGGATCTGAAACTTTTGTTCCACCAGAATTTCCACACCCCGGCGACTGTTGATTGAGACCTGGGGTATTGAGCCATAGATAATCTGGGACTTCAAGCCCATATTGAGCGCATTGAATGCCATAATAATCCGACGAATCGCTAAAATCCCAGGCATTACCCTGGGTTGTAGATAGGTCTTCGCCGTTGTAAGGGGTTGGATTTTTAAAAGCGGCAATAGGCGCCTGGTTGATAGTAATAAATTCCGTGCTACGTTGTAAACAGCAAGTAGGTGGGGTGTTCGTACTTGCTCGAGTACCCAAACCAATTTGATACCGTCCCGGAGCAAGTCCTTGTGTATCAAGTTGATACGCACCACTACTGCCGTCAACATCCTGAGCCAGTAAGATATCTCTAGTAGTCCCTTCGGGGCGTACCCAAATTGAAGCAATGCTGTCATCCGGACTAAAAGTAATGGTAACTTTATTCTCAACACAATCTGTTAAGCGCATCCAATCTACCTGGTAAGAAACATTTTCTTGAATCGTCGGCTCAAAACGCAAGCCCTGCCACTCACTTAAATTTGACCAATTCATAGGGCCAATATTGGTAACCGTTCGCAAATCTATTTTTAGCAATTGCCAACGCGGCGTTGGTACCGAACCAACGCCAACAATTTCGGGATATAGAGGTATACCTACGCTAAAACCATAGGTATTGGGCGGATTGCTATTCAATTTGTCGTCGGCGAACCAAAAAATTCGATATTGATCTGGCCCGCCACCTCCTGAATCACGGTTAGGGCCAGAATCGGTTTTGAGCGCAATATAAAAACAACCATAGGTTGAGGCATTAATTGGGAAACGACTGCCAACCTTGCCCAAATGAACCGCCGTTTCATAACCGGGGAACAACGGCATAAACCAACCATTTTTCCCCTCAAAGACAGTGCCCGTTGATGTTCCAGTAAAAATGCCATTGGCAACGGAATAATTTTTTATGACTGGGTCACGCCGGTAAAAGTAAGGATTATCCGGTGATGGCGCAAGGTATTTTGCATTGAAATATTGTGAAATATCAGTAAACTCGCTCAGGTCCCACGGGTCACCAAGTATTTGGGTGGCATAATCATTACTCTCAGCAATCGGAGATGCTGGGACAGTGACCATTCCTGACACTTTGGCGGCTTGTGTATGCCATTGTCTCAAAAATGAGATAAAAATAAACAATAAAAACGATATAAGAACAGGCCACAAGCATCTTTTCATAAGATAAATTCCTTTGCAGAAATAAACAAATTGTCTACCCTTATTGTACATCAAACTCGGTTCTCGTGGGATGATACTTTCAGGCTGCTAAAGAACGGTTTGATATACCTGATGAAAACGGGCTCCTATTGCTTTCCAGGTATAACGCTGCACAACTTTGTTGTAGCCCGCTTCTCCAAGAGCGGCACGTAAGGCAGGATTTTGCAACAATAAAATAATTGCGCCTGCCAAACTGTGCTCATCCTGAAACCATGTCAGTAGGCCATCGCGCCCCGGATGTACCACCCAGGGTACTGCACCACGCCAGCAGCCGATGACTGATTTGCGTGCAGCCCATGCTTCCAGAAAAGCAATTCCGAAGGATTCATATCCCGAGGGATAAGCAAATACATCTAGCGAGGAGAATAAAGCAGCCTTCTCTTCGGCTTTAAAGTTATATCGTAAGATTACACGCTGACGTTGTTCAGGTTGCCAATTTGCTAATATTTGTTCTAATTCGTCACAAAAGAGTGTGCGCGCACCAGCAATCAAAAAATGTGCATTAGGAATAGTTTGCCATACTAATGGCATTGCCCGTAAAAGTGTGTCTACACCCTTATGTCCACCAATTTGCCCAATGAATCCCACCAGCGGCACATCTAGCGGAATGTCTAAAACGCGACGCGCTGCTTGCGTTGTCCATTCAGTAAATTCTTCAGGATCTACACCTGCTCCCACAACGATAATTTTTTGAGCCGGAACATCATGTTGCACCAAATAATCGGCTTCATACTGGGTATTGGCAATATAAGCATCTGCTTTACATATGGCATCATAAATCATCGGACGGTCAAAGCCCCATTGATCTTGTGGATGGATACCACCATGTAACACACAGGGCCTTCCGGAACGATGTGCGCCTTTTAATGTGGCAAACATGTGCATCAAAGGGAAGGAAGATGCCCCAGCCACATCATAGTCGGCCTGCTCAATCGCTTTTTGCAACCCAGAAATAAAAGGTCCACCTGCCCATAAACGTAGCCACTGATTGCCAGGCAAACGCCAACGATAGGCCGGGCCTTGAAATTTACGTACCGCCCAACTGATGCGACTATTCACCGCAAACCGCCGCACGCGCACGCCGTTGATTTTTTCCTCGCCTACAGGCATTTTCGGTAAATGCGGTGCAAAAAACGCCTCACCACTATAGCAATTCGTGGTAAATACAGTTACATTATCGCCAAATTGACGATGCATCTCCTCAGAAATGCGTTGCACCAAGATTTCAGTGCCTCCAATGGCTGGCCAATAACCCTGCGTTACGTGTAATATTTTCATTGGTGAGAAGACATTTTCCAGGAGGTAACGCGAATCCACATTTTTAGTCCCAACATGCCACATATCAACCCGCATAACACCACCCAAAATACGTAAAAAGACGGGTCTAATGTTACAACTTTTTCATAAGCGGTTTGTAATTGCTCCCAAAAGGAGAAATCAAACGATAGACCTGTATAAAAAATCACGCTCAGGCAAGAAGACAGTGCTATGAGTTGAGTCACTACTATCAAGACCTGGGCATATTTTTGCTCCACAGAAAACACGATTTTTTCCTTTTTTGTAACTCTAGTTGTAATAGAACTAATCAATAGCGGCATCCAGAGAGACGTTACCCACATGCTAAATAACACCTTGAGTAGTTTATAACGCATTTCGCCTGAACCAAATACTAAGGATACCATATCAGGTACGTGGTAGGACAGATAAAAGGCCCGCAGGAACGCATCCGCACCTAAAGCCCACCCTCCAATCATATACAACCAATAGTAAACACTTTGAAAGAACCAAAAAAACCATCCATTTGGAAATTCCCCGGCCATTAGAATAATGAAAGGCATCAACCAAATCATCCAATAAAACTCCCAGAACGAATTAAAGGTAAAAAACCCAATCAAAATGAGTGCCAAAAATTGCCAGAAATTACTAAAATTCCGTTCTCCTTGCCACAGAAAAGCAAACACTAACAAAGATGATAAGAATATTACAAATATTGATGGCTCCTGAATCCATACTCTAGAACCCAAGCCTAAAAAACCAACTCCATGCCCAAACAGAACCCATTCGCGAAAAGCCACACTGAACATGTAGGGAAACACAGTAATCAAGAGAGGTGACAAACCTACTGCCAATAACAGGAATTGTAATTTCCGTTTTGTTGTGGACATTAGAACAAACCCCGGTAAAAGTAATAATGGCCACATCTTATAAGCAGCCCCCACCCCTATACACACGGACCCTAATATAAGCCACCGTTCAGACAGCCTGCTCTCCTTGGTATCAAAATAACGTTTTGCCATCCATAAGGCTGCAGTAAACCAAAACACGGAGAAAATGTCTGTTTGTCCCATCACATAAGAACTAAATAACACAATAGGAGAAAGGCTCCATAAGGCTATGGCCAAATTTCGCCGGTCTCGAGACACTAACCTGACCAATATCCAGAGCGTAGCCATGTCAAAGAGCAAATAGATTGTCTTGGTTACAAAAAGCATTCGGTGGACAAACAATATCTGCCATTCCGTAGGGCTTAGATAATTCCAACCGGCAACCGACAATATGTTAATCAGTTTCGTCAACCATATCCAGACGGCCAATGTCCAATACGTCAAAGGTGGGTTAGATAGCCAAATTATAGGTGACTTGACGGATTGGGCCATTTGGTAAAAAAATGTATAAATCTGCCAATGCCCCTCGGTAATCCAGTTAGACATCCAAGGAATAAAAAACGCATCGTGGTGTCCAGAAAACGCCATAAACCCCAAACGAATGAGCAATCCCAATAGCATAACGGCGGGGATGTATTCAACTCTAGTTTTTAACCATCTCATGATGCCAAAGGAACTCACTTTCATTTGCCCAACCTCCATAACACAAAACGCCATAGACGATGCAAAAGCACCCGTATTCCTTCAGTACGCCAGACATACATCGCCCTTGCCAGTCGGTCTTGGGTAATCGGAGAAGATGGGACAGGAGCAGCCAAATCTGCCGGTGGACGACGTTCAACACGGTCGGGAGCATAGCCGTCCTCGCGACAGTAACGCAACAAAGGTTGCACCACTTTTTCCCATGAGAATCGCTGCATCAATGGCTCAAAAGCAGAAGAGAATGCTGCCTTAGGTTGATCTAAAATTTCAATTAACGCCGTGGCTACACTATCCGGGTCACCTTCGGGGACGACACGCCCCAGACCATATTGTTTCACCCACTCGCTGGTCACATCGCCCTCCGTAATCAGCACCGGCAAACGTGCCCACAGATAGTCTAATACCCGCGTGCGCGCCGAATAACGTGTCTCCACATGCACCGGGTGTAATGCCACACCCACATCTGCCTCCAACAACAGTGATTCACGTGCCTGATATGTCACCCATTCAATGAAAATGATGCTCTTGTCCTTCTCACCAATTTGCTCGGCAAGGGCTATCGTTTTTTGCACCATTTCATGAGGTGGCACATCCGGGTTTGGGTGTCGTGTGCCTAAAAAAACAAGGCGCGCCTCTGGATGTGCGGCGAGGACGCGCGGCCAGGCCCGCACCAACGTGAGCGGATCAAGCCAATTCCAAATGCCCCCCCCCCATAACACAATGCGAGTTTTCTCAGTTACTTGTGGGTATACCCCCCTAACAACTGCTTGTTCATGTTGAGGCAATCTTTTGGGGAAGCCGATCCCCACAACCTCAATTAATTTTTGTAAACGCGTATCATCAAAGAATGTGAGTGGATTAATCCGCCCATTAGCGGCCAGCATACCCAACCAGAAATCACGCTGACGTTCGTTACCACACAAGAAAAAGTCACCAATTTGCAATAGATGATTCGTAATCTCTACAGCGTGAGAGTTCATCACTTGCTGATTTCCCATGGGTTCGTTTTGATAATAATGTAAATTTTCCAGAATAAAAGGGTCGTACAGGTCTACCACCAATCTTGTGCGCGTTGTGTGCAGAAATGGAAATTTTTCAACCATATAACCTGATATGAGTGCAACATCACAGTTCTCCACTAAGACCTGTAATACGGATGGATTATTCTCCTCATAGCGCGCGATATTTATCCCCTCTATTTGTAAATCGCTTTTTCCGGGAACAGCCAGAGTAATATCAATTTCATCTTTCAAAGCCAGGCCCATTTCCAAATAACGCATGCCAGGGCCAGCCATTTTGGTTGCCACGATATCATTACTGATAATTAACAAGTGTGGACACCGTTGCGTCGCATCAAATTCTGGCACAGGTCGAGTCCTTTCTAAACGAATAAGCGGTAAATAATGATTTACTACTAGGTCCCAAGTTAATTCTGGTAAACCACGCCAGACATACGTAATGGGCATATCCGTTTGCAAGCCAAACAAATCTTCATCGGAAACTACGCGCCGGCCTTGCAAATCACGACGTAATGCAATCAAGGTACTACGATCATGATATACATCCTTCCATGCCTGCCAATACGCCCGAGCAATCGCCCAATTACGCGCTATTAGAGCACGTATAAAATTTACCCAGTCTTCAGCCCGGTAATTTCGAATAAAGCGTTTAAACATTGTGCCGGGGATCTTATATGCAAAGCGCATTCGCCCATAAACCACATTACGCAATTTGATGGGTGAAAGACTTGTATCGCGTCCAGTAGGCACTCGCCCACCAAAAGCATGATATGCTACCGCCTTGGGAGCGGCTAGAACTCGCCAACCCAGTAAGCGCGCTCGATAGCACCATTCGCTATCTTCGTAATACATTGGAAAACCCTCATCTATCGTACCAATTGCCTGCCATGCAGCACGCGTTATCAAAGCGGCCGCAAAACATGCGGAGGGTAATTCACGCCAATGGTCAAATTGTCCTAAATCAAGATGACCTAAAGCGTTATCGGTACCCCAGGAAAACGCGCCAACACGGTTTCCTAAACCATTGAGAAATGCGCTTGCCCACCAGAACTTAAGTTTGGCCCCCACTGCTGCAGCATTGGGTGCACTTTGCGCCACAGATACCATATGAGCAATTGCATCTGGTTCTAAGCGTACGTCAGGATTCAGTTGCAAAATAAAATCCCCCTTCGAACGTGCTACTCCTGCATTCATAGCCGTTGCTAGCGAAACGCCCGAGGGCATGGCAAGATAAGTGACTTCAGGCGCGTTTTCTGCAAGCCAGTGCTGTGAGCCATCAGCAGTACCATTTTCGACAAAGATAATTTCAATTTGTGCGTAGGTCTGCGCCCGTAAAGAGGGAATACATTCCTTAAGCCATTCACGGCTATTATAACCAACAATCACCACCGAAACCAAACCAAAATCCTGCGGCGATTTTTGAGCATCAGGCAATATCGCCACAACACCCTCGCGTTGCAACAAACCGGCTTCCGATAAGCAAGCAAGAGCGGCACGATAAAAATCCATCGGGGTGGCATCATCTGCTAAGATTGTAAGAATTTCCGACAGCGTGCGGTCTTGTGCTATCTGCCAAATAGAGAGCATTCGAGAGTCAATGACCACTTTACCACCCTGTGAGGTTGTAAGCAGAGTGCGACCAGCGAGTGTTTCGGGCTGTACGCCAGGTGGATAATGGTAACGCAACGGAGCGCTAAATTGTAGCGAAATTTTGGGTGGCAGCGGCAAATTCTCGTCAGAAGTAGGGGCGGCATTTGTCTGCAACCGAAATGGAACGAAGGGTGGTAGCGGCGAAAGATCACCCCGACGCAATTTTTGAAGACGCTGTAAAAGACGCCAGGAGCGGCTTTGTAAAATATCATCTAATTGATTACTACGAGCCATTAAAACTTCGATCTTCTTATTGTTTTCGGCGATTTCAGCGTCACGGGCAGCAATCTC
>DYKW01000019.1:0-8075 GCA_020722405.1 Anaerolinea thermophila | reverse complement strand
TCACGGGCAGCAATCTCAGAAAGCAAGTGCAAGGCTTCATGGTGGCGTTCTTCGGCGCGGGTTTGAATTTGTTCCGAGAAGCGCGCCAGCATGGCTTGTTGGGGCGTAAATTTACGGTTTGCCGGTTGGGCAGTGCGGTAGATTCTCTCCCATGTAGATAAATGTTGACTGAGTAAGCCGTGTCGTTGCAGGTCTTCTATGGCGTTGTGCGCTAAATCTTGACGTAACTGTGGATTGTTAGCCAATTGCCGGATGGCAGTCTGCCATTCCTCAAGGCTGCCAGCAAGCAAACCGTTTTCACCATGGCGCACAACAGTAGTGTAGGGTTCAAGGCGGCTGTAAATGCCGGGCACACCAGTAGCTGCGTATTCCCAGAATTTGATAGCGCTCTTGCATCGGTTAAAGTCGTTTTCAACAAGCGGTGCGAGCCATAAATCAACAGATGCCATTCCCAAATTAGCAGCAAATTGAGCATAGTTACCTATGTCAGCATGCATAATTACCTGAGGATGTTCACTCAAGTCAGCAGGAGGAGGACACCCCAAAAAGTGCAATTGCACGCGTTCTTCTAATTCCGTAAGTAAGTCTTGTAAAACGGGCACAATATATTCCAGGTCGGGCAAATGTGTTCGGCTTCCCATATAACCAATACGTAACGGCACAGTTTGATTAATGGACTGCGGCAGGCGAACTTGCCACAAGTCATCCGGTAATACTGTGGGAAAAACAACGGTATGGGGGTTAAAAGGCAACAAAAAGGTGCGCAACAACTCAGTAGAGGTAACAACAAGATCGGCATGCAATACAGCATGTAACATTCCTCCCAAGCAATCTTCATAAACGCGACGCGTAAGATGATTCTCGGGAAGGGCAAACACCAAATCGTCTATGTCATAAAGGATCGGTTTACCAGCAGCGTGAGTCGCGTGTAAAATTTGGCGGTAGGCCTTAAAAAAACGAGGAAAATCACGTTGAATAAGCACAACATCGGCTTGAGCAACGCGCTCCACGTGGATAGTATCTATACCCTCTTTGCCAGGAATAATCTGCCAACCGAGAGCACGCGCAGCCGCACCGTAACGCAAAATAGATAACGCTTGGTCTTGTGGTCCAGTAGTATAAACAAGTAGGTTTGGCATTTTTATTCACCGTTACCGCTAATGAAGAACAAGGAGCAATACTCTACAAATCCTAAAAACGTGCACACATCTTCTCCCAATGGTTTCTACTGAAATGAGCGCCTTGCACAGCCCTTTGAGCGACAATGGCTATCTCGTTGTGCTTTTCTTAACCTCCCATTCTCCCCGCAACGTAACCAAACCGTATTTCTCGGCCTGGGGATTAGACTCATTGTCTATGCGAAAATCATATTGACGATCGTGGTAATCATACATTTCTGAATCCGCCTCATTGACAATTGCCACCGAGATGTGATACAGCCCATCCAACAAGGGGACATGAGGAACAATGTACAACACTTCTCCCTCACCCTGCAAAACGGGAATTTTCAAGCCGGCAATTTGTGTATTTGGGCCAGTAATGTGAAGGCCTTGATGATTGTGAATGGCCATCCCAAAAACTGCATCAGCGATGGGTTGATGTGCTCGATAGCGAAGTCGCAGGCGCAAAGTGTCTCCAGTTTGAAAAATGCGTTGTTCTTTTTCTGCCGCATTCTCTATGCGTACATCCACGATTTCTGCCTGGTAATTTCCCCAACGTTTGGGCGCCTCTTTCTTTTCTTGTACCGGACGTACTGTGCGTAAGTGAGTTTCTTCTTGCTTTTTGTTATATTCCAGGTATTGCGAAATCACTTGTTCGGGGTTGCCCTCCATTACCAGATTGCCCTGTTCGAGCCATATAACACGGGTACACATTTCTTGCACTTTTTGCAGGCTGTGTGTTACTAATAAAATCGTTGACCCATTGGCCTGAAATTGTTGGATGCGCTCAAAAGATTTTTTCTGGAAGTTGGCATCACCCACCCCCAGGATTTCATCCACAATCAGGATTTCTGGCTGTACGTCTGTGGCAACCGAAAAGCCCAGGCGCGCGCCCATCCCTGTGGAATAGGTGCGTACAGGAACATCGATGAATTCTCGCAATCCGGC
Organism: Anaerolinea thermophila; assembly: GCA_020722405.1. Lineage (GTDB taxonomy): Bacteria > Chloroflexota > Anaerolineae > Anaerolineales > DRKV01 > DRKV01. The sequence continues at coordinate 5,967 of DYKW01000019.1, read as the reverse complement.
AAAATCCACAATGCGCTCAAAACGCTGTTCTACATCGCGACGCGAAAACCCCAAAATCGTACTGTTCAGATACACATTTTCGCGCCCGGTCAATTCTGGATCGAAACCGGCGCCCAATTCGAGCAGGGGAGAAACCCGGCCGGCAATTCGCACTCGTCCTTGCGTTGGGTGAAGTACGCGCGCAACGACTTTCAACAAAGTGCTTTTCCCGGCACCATTGGGCCCGATAATTCCCAAGACTTCCCCTGGATACACCTTCAATGTGATGTTTCGAAGGGCTATAAATTCTCTGGCCCGGATTTCGCGTTTAAGCCAGCGAATGGCATATTCCTTGAAAGAAGGGATTCGTTCCTGCGCAGCCCGATAAGTGACCGTCACGTTGTCCAGTTGAATAACCGGGTTTTGTTCAGATGTGGTAGGCAAATTCATTTGACTTTCTCGTAAAGACGACCCAACCTGTCAGAAAAACTACCACGCTGACGACACTCGCCAACGCCAAATGGGATTCAGGTGGGGTAGTGCCGTCATAAATCAACTGGCGGAAAATTTCAATTAGATAACTCATAGGGTTCAATCTGAGTAACCAAGCATATTTCGGTGGCACCGCCTCGAGGGGATAAATAATCGGCGTCAGATAAAACCAGGCCATGAGCAAAATTTTAACCATCTCAACCAAATCCACAAAATAGACCGCCAATGTAGCCAGTAGCAATGAGACCCCAGCAGTAAACATGGTCAATAAAAGTACAGCAAACGGCAAAAGTCCCAACGTCCAATACAAGGGCTGGTGGACGAACAGCATGATGACGAAGAGCGGAATTAACGCCAAAAACAGGTTTACCAACCCATTGCCAATGACGGAGATAGGGAAGACGGCACGCGGTACGTAAATCCGCTTCATTAAATGGCTCCCCCATATCAAGGTACTCATCACCTGGGTTACCGTTTGTGAAAAGAAATTCCAGGCAATTAAACTGGAAAGTAAGTAAACCGGATAATTCTCAATTTGAAATCTAAAGAGTTGAGAAAGTGCTACCGTCAGCACAATGGTGGTCAACAGCGGGTTGAGCAAGGTCCACAATACCCCTAAGACAGAGCGCTTGTAACGGGTTTTTATGCTGTTTGCCACTAACAATCGCAACAGGTCGCGGTAGCGCCATATTTCGCGCAATTCCTGGATTTCAGGGGAACGAATGGCATCAGAATCGTAGTAAACAGAAGAAGACATAGCAGTTGTTATTTGACCTTTAGAATTCAATCAGTGCATTCACAATGCGTTCAGCAGCGTGCCCATCACCATACGGGTTGACGGCTTGCGCCATGGCGGCGTGTGCCTGGGGATCGTCCAACAAACGGGTGGCTTCTTGTACGATGCGCACGGTGTCGGTGCCCACTAACTTGACGGTCCCAGCCTGCACACCTTCGGGACGCTCGGTCACTGTTCGTAGAACCAACACAGGCACACCCAGGCCAGGCGCCTCTTCTTGCAAGCCACCCGAATCGGTGAGTACCAGCACACTGCGTTTCAGTAAATGCACCAGCGGCAAGTAATCCAACGGCGGCAGCAAGGTGACATTGGGAACACCATCCAACAGGCGGTGCACCACATCCCACACGTTGGGATTCAGATGAACAGGATACACCAAATGCACATCTGGACGGCTGGACAATTCCCTTAGGGCAGTACAGATATTCTCCAGCGGGCGCCCAAAATTTTCACGGCGATGGGCAGTTACCAGGATGAGCCGCTTGTCCGATGGCAGTTTTGCCAACGGAGAAGCATCCCAATCGAAGGGAGACCTCACAACCTGGTGCAAGGCGTCAATGACCGGATTGCCCGTCACCCAAATTATCTCTTCTGGAATGCCTTCTTGCAACAGGTTTTGGCGCGCCCAATCCGTTGGGGCAAAATGCAAGTCGGCAACGACACCCGCGACACGGCGATTGATTTCTTCAGGGAAGGGCTGCCACTTATCGTTGGTGCGCAATCCGGCTTCGACGTGGCCAAAGCGAATGCGATGGTAGTAACTGAGTAATGCCGTCGCCATCACTGTGGTGGTATCGCCCTGGGCCAACACCCAATCGGGCTGCATTTCTCGCAACACAGGGTCGAGATGCGTAAAAATCGCCGCTGAAATTCCTGCCAGCGTTTGCTCCGGGCGCATCAGGTTCAAGTCGATGTCCGGCGTGATGCCAAACAAATCGAGCACCTGATCGAGCATTTCGCGGTGCTGGGCAGTGACACACACCACGGACTCCACCCCTGGCGTTTGACGCAACCGCAAAATCACCGGTGCCATCTTGACAGATTCCGGCCGTGTGCCAACCACCGAGAGCACTTTCATTTGCTGCGTTCCATCGCCAGCGTTAGGGCTACTTGCCAGGGGGGAAGTTCTAACCCAAAGGTGGCCTTGAATTTTGAGCAATCCAACGCCGAAAAGAGGGGCCGTTGCGCCGGGGTAGGGAAGTCGGTGCTTTTGGCGGGCACCACTTGTGGATGGTTTTCAGGCATCCCCAGACACACGATTTCCCGCGCCCACGCCAGTCGGCTGGCATAGCCATCGCCCGCCAGGTGATACACTCCAGCACGCGCCGCAAGCCACTGCACAGGATCACCGCTCACCGCAGCCTGTGCCAACATCTGGGCTGTAACTTCCGCCAGGGCGCGCGCCCACGTGGGGTTGCTGACCTGGTCATCCACAATGCGCAACACGGAGTTGTTTTGCGCCCAGGACAACGTTTTGGTAACGAAACTGGGACGCCGCAAACTGTACACCCAGGCGGTACGGAAAATCAGCGCTGCGCCACCGGCTTGCTGAATGGCCTGCTCCCCGGCCAGTTTGCTCTCACCATACACATTAAGCGGATGAGGCGCATCGCTTTCGACATAAGGCGCGCCCTTCGAGCCGTCGAAAACGTAATCGGTAGAGTAGTGCAACAGGGCAGCACCCATGCGCCGGGCTTCCTCGGCCAGTAGGCGCGGAGTGGCGGCGTTGAGGGCGAAGGCGACTTCCCGTTCGCTTTCAGCCTTATCCACATCAGTATACGCCGTGGCGTTGACGACCACCTGTGGGTGCACATCCCACAACAGGGCACGCGCGGCCTCCAGATCGGTCAGGTCAATTTGGGGGTAATCCAGGGCGGTGACGGGGCCTAAACAAGCAAGGGTACGCTGAAGTTCCCATCCCAACTGCCCCCTATTCCCCAGGAGAAGGATTTTCATCTTTAGAGCATCTCCCACCGGTGCGGTGGTGACATCGCATCATGCGCCAGGCGCAGTAAATACTGACCGTACTCGTTGTTCTTGTACGCTTCTCCCAAGGCCATCAAATCATCGGCACTGATGTAGCCCAAACGGTAGGCAATCTCTTCGGGACAAGAAATCATCATACCCTGGCGTTCTTCAATGGCATACACAAAATTGGCGGCCTGCAAAAGGGATTCGTGTGTGCCGGCATCCAACCAGGCCACCCCACGTCCCATCACTTGAACATGCAATTGGCCTTGCCGCAGGTAAGCGAGATTGACATCGGTGATCTCCAATTCGCCGCGTGCAGAAGGCAACAGGTTGGCGGCAATATCCAATACCCGGTTATCATAAAAATACAGCCCCGGGACGGCATAATGGGAACGCGGCTTTTCAGGCTTTTCTTCGATGCTCAAAGCCCGTCCCTGGGCATCGAATTCTACCACGCCGTAGCGTTCGGGGTCACGCACCGCATAGGCAAAAATGGTCGCACCGCTTTCCAGTGCCACAGCCTGACGTAACTGTCCAGGCAGGTTGTACCCATAGAAAATGTTATCACCCAAAATCAAGGCAACGTTATCCTGACCTACGAAATCACGTCCGATAATGAAGGCTTCCGCCAGGCCGCGCGGCTCGGGTTGCTCGGCATAGGAGAAACGCAGTCCCCAACGCGCCCCATCTCCCAACAGGGTTTGGAAGTCCGGCAGTGCCTCCGGGGAACTAATGACCAAAATATCACGAATGCCCGCCAGCATTAGCATCGAAAGCGGGTAGTAAATCATCGGTTTGTTGTACACCGGCAACATTTGCTTGCTAGCGCTCAACGTCAAAGGGTAGAGACGGGTGCCTTTTCCGCCTGCGAGAATGATACCTTTCATAGGGTTCGTCCTGGGAATCTAGAAATCATCGCTCTATGCCTGCCGTCCGGCGTAGTTGGCTTCCATCCACTGCTGGTATTCCTGTTGCTTGCGGATGGCATCCACCCATGCCGGGTTGTCCAAATACCAGCGCACGGTCTTCAACAGACCGCTTTGTAACTGTTCAGAAGGCTGCCACCCCAATTCGGTGCGAATTTTGGTGATGTCGATGTCATAACGGCGGTCATGACCGGGGCGATCTGTCACGTGGGTAATCAGACGGGCATGAGGCGTGTGAGGGGCGTCAGGCTGCAATTCATCCAATATCTCGCAAATGGTGTTCACAATCTGGATGTTAGGCGGCTGATTATCCCCTCCCACCGTGTACGTCTCGCCCACACGGCCATCGTGCAACACGCGGCGAATGGCCTCACTGTGGTCGTCTACATACAACCAATCCCGAATCTGCATACCATCGCCATACACCGGCAAGGGTTTCCCTTCCACGGCGTTCAAAATCATCAGAGGAATGAGTTTTTCCGGAAACTGGTAAGGTCCGTAGTTGTTGGAGCAATTCGTAATCGTGATTGGCAACCCGTAAGTGTGGAAATATGCCCGCACCAGGTGGTCACCGGAGGCCTTGCTAGCCGCATAGGGAGAACGCGGGGCGTAGGGTGTATTTTCGTCGAAAGGCGGGTCATCCGGCCCTAGCGAACCAAAGACTTCATCGGTAGAGACATGATGAAAACGCACCGACTGTGTTCCCAAGGCTTTTTCATTCAGCCAAAAGCGACGCGCCGCTTCCAACAAGGTGAAGGTGCCCACGATATTGGTCTGCACAAAGGCACCTGGCCCCAGAATAGAGCGGTCTACATGCGATTCGGCGGCGAAATGCACAATGGTATCGATGCGGTGCTCGTGCAGCAATTGCATCACCAGATTGCCATCGCAAATACTGCCCTTGACAAAAGTATGACGTGCCGGGTCGGGCAGATTCGCCAGGTTCTCCATGCTGCCGGCATAGGTGAGCGCATCTAAATTGACAATGCGAATTTCTGGCTCATGCGCGAGCATGTAACGGATGAAGTTCGAGCCAATAAAACCGGCACCGCCGGTGACAAGGATATTTTGCATGAGGGATTCTCCTAACAAAACAAGGGTTATACGGGAAACGAAAACACTTCGGCCTCTCGGAGGAGGGGGGCGTGGGCATCCTTTTCCGAGAGTAAGGGCGGTTGCCCATCCAACAGCGGCCAGACAATACCGATCTCAGGGTCATTCCAACGGATGCTGCGATCCCATTCTGGGGCGTACAGGTTGGTAGCCTTATACACAATTTCTGCCCATTCACTCAAGACGTAGAAACCGTGTGCAAAGCCCTTTGGTATCCACAATTGGCGTTTGTTTTGCGCCGAGAGTTCTACACCAACCCACTTTCCAAAGGTGGGCGAACCCCGGCGGATATCCACCGCCACATCGAAGACCCGCCCGGCAACGGCGCGCACCAGTTTCCCTTGTGGCTGTCGAACCTGGTAATGAAGTCCACGCAAAATACCGCGCTGGGAGCCGGAGTGGTTATCTTGCACAAATTCGGCCGTGATGCCACCCTGACGGAACTTCGCCTGATGATAGGTTTCCATGAAAAAGCCACGTTGATCTTCGAAAACACGCGGCTCAATCAGGATAACTTCGGGGAGAGCAGTAGGAAGAAAGTTCATAAGCACCGGCAAATGTGAGCGAGTATCTGTTTACCGCAGAGCCCGTGGAGAATCTGGAGTTCACCACCCGGCGAATGCCATTCTTCAGTACCCTGACATTGAAGTTGATCGGCAAGCCCACCTTGCAACCAGAAAGCTTCAGGTA
>DYKW01000199.1 GCA_020722405.1 Anaerolinea thermophila | reverse complement strand
CTTGCGGCTGCTTATCCAGTTCGGTTTCTGCTGGGAAAGACGCTTCGGCTTTCTGGATGGCATCAGAAAGCGGATGTCTCTCAGATATTTTTTCTCCTTCGAGCAAATAAAATTCCAGCCATGCCAGGTTGACCAGGGCATCCACTTTCCGATATGTCAAACCCGCTTCTCCTGCAAGTTTAGCGGCTTCCGACAAGGCATCCCGACTCTCTCGATATAAGCGTTCAAGGGAATCGCCAGGCCGAGGTGACTGGATAAGCCTCCATACCCAATCGCGGCAGGCGCAGCCGATTTCAATCAGCGCCTCCACTTGTCTAGATTTTTCCCCCGTTTCTATAAAGTAGGTGTTCGCCTCACGCGCATAATCGCGCGCTTGCCGCAACAAATCTATGCGCTTTTCCACAGAGAGCAGCGGCGGTGTGGTACCCGCGTAGCGGCGCGTCGCCTCAGCCAGAGTGACCAACGACATGCCAATCCCGCGCTTATGAGAAAAAGCGCGAAAAATGGACAAGGCGCGTTCTGAATTTTCACGTGCGCCCCCATATTGTCCTTCGCGCACTTGAATGGCTGCCAGCGTGTTCAGGCTCAATGCCACAGGCACACGCGACCCCAATTCCCTGCGCAAACTTAGGGCGGCGCTCACATTAGAGCGCGCATCATACCACACGCCCAGTTCGGCCTGTGCAAAGCCCATGTCGTTCATAACCGTTGCCATTTCAATACGAAGGTCAATCTCACGCAACAAAACGGCGGCTTTCTGATATTGCTCCACAGATTCTGGCATGAAACCTTTAACACGTTTGAGATAGCCATGCACACGATGAGCCAGCGCAACAGTCGCTTTTTTGTGCCAGAGCAACGTATTTGGATAGAGAGGATCAGAAAACGGCTGGATCACTTCCTTTTCTGGCAGGAGATCATAAACTTTCTGGAGATGAATTTCAGCCTCATCGTAATCCCCTTTTTCGCTCCGCAGAATATGGAGGCTTGCAGTCCAGGCATGGAGCGATGCCAGAAGCGAGGGATACTCTTTCTGCCAATCTTTTTCCACTTTATCAAGAACAGCGTGCGCTTTGCCGACCCCAGTCGCATACTGTCCTAGCGCCCAGTCGCGGACAGGCGGACGAGTCTTGAGATTTTCCAAAATCATCTTTACAGAAATATCTCTTTTGAAAATCGGCGCAGGCGGCCTGCTCAGGTAGGAAAGCAGTTCAGCCTGCAACTGCAAATCCATCAGCATATCGCGCGCCATGATTGCCTCGTGAGAGAAACGATAATAGGTGCAAAAACCATGGTCGAGATCGCTACGCAAGTAGTAATACACCATTTCAGTAAGGAGAGTCTGATATTGATTGTGAGTTTTTTCAAGTTCACCTAAATCAAGCGATTCTCTACCTTGTTCCTCCACAGGTGCGTAGAGTTCATTCAAGCGTTGGGAGATACGCTCGCGTTGATTCTTGTAATATTTCTTAATGGCATCAAAAACGGGCTTTTGATAACTTTCGGCGTTATAACCCGAATCGTACACATGCCGTTGGAGCAGAGCATACATCTCATCATGGAGAAAGACGCGCTGGTCTTCAGGGCGAATCTTGACCACCGACAAACTTCGGACATTGTTCAAACGTCGGCGCGCATCGGCGAAAGAAATGTTCAGCAACCCAGCCAACAATTCTTCGTCCGCCCCTTTGGGAACACGGCCAAGAGCAATAAGCGTCTCTCCCAGTTCTTCTTGCTGCAAACGCTCAAACAAGACTGTTTCAAAACGAATGCGATCAGACTCGTTCAATTCCTTCGACAAAGGTTGGCGAAGCATTTCCATAACTTCGCTTTCACCAGGAAAACCCAAATAATCCATAAACAGAGAAAGCAATATTGGGCGTCCATTGGAATAAGCGTGGACATTTTTTTTGTGGTCAAGGGATAAATTCTTCAAGCGTTCGGCCAAATGATAATCCGCTTTTTTTGCGGCCAGCTGCGCCACTTTCTCAAAATATTCCAGACTTTCCTCCAGGCTGAACGAGTCAATCTCGATCTCCTTGACCTGCAGCGATGTTTGTGCCTTCATTCGTTCAATGGCAGGACTCGCCTCCTCACGCCCTGCCACAAAAATAATCACGTTTTTCCAGGCAGGTAAATGTTTAATCAACCAGTTCCAAGAGTCGGCAAATGGAATTTCATCCGTCCATTTTTCCAAGCCGTAGACAATACGCTCGGCAGTGTCCAGCGTCAGCACAATGCGCTGTTTTGCGCTCAATTGCTTCAAGTCTTGATCGAATTTGTTTGTTGCATCTTCACGAAGTTTTTCCAGTTCAACCACGTTGCCGCTCAAGCGAGCGCGGTTGAGGGCTTGGTAGGCAGATTGATAGGCTTGAAAACAATCGAAGGGCGGAGTCAGAATTTCGAAAATGGCATTTGCCAAACCAATCGGCGTGTGCAGGCCAATGTGATAAAAATCCATCACATCCTCGGCAACGCGGCAGTTCTCCACTCCGCGTGCCATTTCGAGAGCCTTCTGCAGCAGGCGCGTCTTGCCGATCCCGCCGACGCCGTGAAGA
>DYKW01000198.1 GCA_020722405.1 Anaerolinea thermophila | reverse complement strand
AAATCTATTTTCAGATCAGATACCGCCCACGTTCATCGCAGCATGATGAACCGCGCAATCGTGAAGTAGATAAACAACCCGGTGGCGTCCACCAGCGTGCTCATCACCGGGCCGGAAACCACGGTGGGGTCGATTTTCATAGCAGTAGCGAGGATGGGCAGGAGCGAACCCAGCCCATTTGCCCATACCACGATGGTAAATAATGCCAAGGCGACCGTTATCGCCAGTGTGGGGGATGTCCCCCATGTTAAGGCTCGCACGTAGCCAATAGTCGCCATCGCGATTCCAAGGAGTGCTCCTGTGCGTAGTTCGTGCCACAAGGCGTGCAGGGCGTCGTTCAAGGTGATCTCTTGCAGTGCCAGTGCCCGGATGATGGTGCTGGTGGTCTGTGAGCCGGCATTCCCTCCTGTGCCAATCAAAAGCGGAATGAAGAAAGACAAGGCTACGACTTGGGATAATTCATCTTCAAAGTATCGTAGTACTGTTCCGGTGAGCGTCTCGGTGAGGAATAGAAGCATGAGCCAGCCGATACGTGTTTTAAAGACCTTCCAAATGGAAGTGAGCAAATAAGGCTGGTCGAGCGGTTCGGCACCGCCCAGGCGTTGGATGTCCTCTGTGGCCTCATCTTCGACCACTTCTAACACATCATCCACGGTGATGACGCCCACGATCACGTGTTCTTCATTTACTACCGGCAGCGCCAGCAAGTCGTAGCGGGACATCAAACGGGCAGCTTCTTCCTGATCGGCGCCGGCAGGAATGGAAACCACGTCGGTATCCATAATTTTCCCTACTCGTTGGGTTGGAGCACACGAAACCAACCGCAACAAGTGCACCACACCACGCAGATGGCGTTGATGGTCTACCACGAAAAAATAGGTAAAATCTTCTTGTTCCGGATTCCACTGACGGATGGCATTCAGCGCTTCAGCGCAGGTCATATCTTCTAAAAGGACGAGAAACTCGGAGGTCATCAACCCGCCGGCGCTGTCGTCGGGGTGGATCAACAGCGGTTGAATTTCACCAGCGTCTTCTAGTCGAGAGAGCAGCAGATGGGCTTTTTCGGGGGCTAAATCGCCCAGTAGGTCGGCGGCCTCATCGGCCTCCATTTCGTTGATGATGCGCGCCAATTGCTCCATCGGCATGCTTTCAGCCACGTCGGCGGCTTCGATTTCATCCATGTATTCCAGGATGTCTGCTGAGTTTTCCGGTGTCAGGCTGGATAAGATGATGGTCTGGTCGGCGTCTTCCAGTTCTTCAAGGAGATCGGCCTGATCGGGCGTGCGCAGTTTTTGGATATACGTCAGCGCAGCATCCAGGTCGTTGTTCTCAAGCGCGGTGCGCACGAGTTCCAGAATTTCATCGATGTTCTGAATCTGAACTGCCATAGTATGCCTCCTGCAAAAGCAATATGACCCCCTCATGGCACTATGGCGCTAGAGAGGGATGTTAGATGGGTAGGCCGGGTCTATGACTCGGCACAGGAGAATCGTCTTCGTGCATGGTGTGGGTTTAATAGTTGGATAGCTGGCTCTGTCCATTATTTATGGTTTATCATCCGTCATCGCACGTCGCACGTTTGGACAGGAGTCAGCGGTCAGGTGATGGATGGCAAACGCCGCATTTTGCGCCTGATAGTCCGCGGGCTTTTGGGCGATTGCTGTGCAACGGCGAAAACACAAATATTATAATCCAGAAAACTTGAGGAGAACATTGCTCATGAATGCAACCAAAACGGTTTTGATTACCGGTGCAGCCGGGGGCATCGGACGCGCTACCGTTGCTTTGTTTGCCGGGAAAGGATGGCGTGTCATTGGCGTCGACCGCCAGACGTTCGGCGCCAATTTCCCGGCGGACGGGTTATTCATCCAGGCTGACATCGCTCGTTCGGAGGAGATGGAACACATTTTTACCCGTGTGCATGCTTTTACGGACAACCTTGATGCGTTGGTCAATAACGCGGCACTGCAAATTGCCAAGCCCTTGTTGGAAACCAGCGTCGAGGAGTGGGATGCGGTCATGGCGGCCAATCTGCGCTCCGTGTTCCTGGGGTGTAAATTGGCGTATCCCTTGCTCAAAGCCGAGGGCGGTGGAGCAATTGTCAATGTCTCCTCTGTACATGCTATCCAAACTTCGGTCAATATTGCGGCGTATGCTGCCAGTAAAGGCGGTTTGCTGGCATTAACGCGTGCCATGGCAATTGAGTTCGCCCCCGATAATATCCGTGTGAACGCCATTTTGCCCGGTGCGGTGGATACCCCCATGTTGCGTGCCGGTCTCAATCGTGGCCATGTTGGCGATGGCGATATCCACGAACGGTTGGAAAATCTGGCGCGTAAAACGGTCAATGGGCGGGTAGCGCAGCCGGAAGAAATTGCCAGCGTGATTTATTTCCTGGCCGATGATACGCAATCTTCGTTTATCACCGGTCAGCCGGTGGTTGCAGATGGTGGCGCAACCGCACGTTTGAGCACGGAGTGACGGCTGTCACCAACCTTTGCGATAAGATTCTGGAGTCCCCAAAAACTTAGAGAAGTCGCCATGAAAAATAATTTTCACCACCAGACATGAAAATCTATTTTC
>DYKW01000018.1 GCA_020722405.1 Anaerolinea thermophila | reverse complement strand
AATCTTAACCCCTGTTGAGAAGTCGCCATGAAAAATAATTTTCACCACCAGACATAAAAATCTATTTTCAGATCAGATACCAATTCTTGTCAAAAAAGTCCCCAGCCGGACTCGAACCGGCATCTCGAACTTAGGAGATTCTTGCTCTATCCTTTGAGCTATGGGGACGCGTGGCGGGATTATACCAAAAAAAAGACCACCAGACAGCAGCGCCCCTGCCTGCATAGGCAGGGGCGCTATGATCCACCCAGGGGTCTCGTTATCAGTCCAGTTTACCGGTGGCAATGGCTTCTTTAACTTCACCAATGGCTTTGGTAATTTCAATGTCACGCGGGCAGGCCAGCGTACAATTGAAAATAGTGCGGCAACGATAGACGCCAAACTGATCAGATAGAATTTCCAGGCGTTCTTTGGCGGCCTGGTCACGGCTATCGAAGATAAACCGATGCGCGTTGACAATGGCCGACGGGCCAACGTATTTTTCGTTTACCCAGAAGGAGGGACAAGAAGTCGTGCAGGCCGCGCACAAAATGCATTTTGTCGTATCATCGAAGCGTTCGCGCTCTTCAGGGCTTTGCAAACGCTCTTTGTTAGGCGGCGGATCGTTGTTGACGAAATAGGGCATCACCGAGCGATAATTCTCAAAGAAAGGCTCCATATCAACAAGCAAGTCCTTCTCTACATTCAAGCCGAGAAGCGGCTCCACGGTGATTCTATCACCAATATTCTGCACTAACGTTTTGCAAGCTAAACGGTTCATTCCATTGATACGCATGGCACATGAACCACAAATACCGTGGGCACAAGAGCGGCGGAAGGTCAATGCACCGTCTTCCAGGCCTTTAATCCGTTCCAACAAATCGAGCACGCGCTCCGTTGGATCGGCCTCTAACTTGAACACATCATAGTGCGGCTTTTTATCCTTTTCAGGATTGAAGCGAAAAATTTTCATTGTGACCAGCATAATGACCTTCCTCCTAGTACACGCGCTTCTTTGGCTGGAATTTTGTAATGGTAACCGGTTTGTAACGCAGGTCAATGTTACCGGGCTTTAACCAAGCCAGCGTATGTTTAAGCCAGTTCGCGTCATTCCGTTCAGGGTAATCTTCGCGAGCATGTGCGCCGCGGCTTTCTTTGCGGGCCAGCGCCGAGGCCGCCGTTACTTCGGCAATATCCAACAAGTTTGCCAATTCCCAAGCCGAAAGCAGTTCGGTATTGAATTTCTTGTCCGTATCATCCAGATGGATGTACTTGAAGCGTTCTTTCAATTCACGAATCTTTTGCAGAGCCTTGGTTATACCTTCTTCCGTGCGGAAGACGCCCACATGGTCGAACATGATGCTTTTCATTTCCTGGCCGATTTGATAGACGCGTTCATCACCCTTGCCCTGTCGGATGCGCTCAAGTTGCTCACGGGCAAATCCGCTGGGATCATCGGGCAAGGGGACAAAATCCGCTTCTTTGGCAAAGTTCGCGGCATGAATACCGGCTTCTTTCCCGAAGACGACGATGTCCACCAGGGAGTTGGTTCCCAGGCGGTTGGCACCATGCACGGAAACACAGGCCGCTTCACCCGCGGCATAGAAGCCCGGCATAGCGGTGTTGTTTTCGTCAATAAGCACCTGCCCATGAACATTCGTAGGGATACCGCCCATAGCATAATGTGCCGTGGGCTGTACCGGCATCGGTTGGGTTACCGGGTCAACAGCCAGGTAAGTGCGGCAGAAATCGATGATATCGGGAAGCCGTTTGAGCAATTCTTCGCCTGTAATGGTGTAAGGCGAACCATCCAGGTTCTTACGGCCATCCAAGGCGGCATATTTGGTGATAGCCTCGGGACGTGCATCCAGGTATAAGTAACGCTTGCCGCCAATGCCGTGTCCTTCTCGCATCTCCAGGTACATGGCGCGGCTGACGACATCACGCGAGGCCAAATCCTTGACGGTGGGGGCATACTTACCCATAAAGCGTTCACCCTTGTCATTGATCAACACCCCACCTTCCCCACGCACCCCTTCGGTAATCAAGATACCCAAACGATAAATACCGGTGGGGTGGAACTGGAAGAACTCCATATCTTCCGCCGGAATACCGCGCCGCAAGGCAATGGCGATGCCATCGCCGGTGTTGGCGTAGGCATTGGAGGTAATTTCCCACACCCGGCCATAGCCGCCGGTAGCGAAAATAACCGCTTTGGCATGGAACACATGCAATTCACCGGTTGCCAATTCTAATGCAACCACACCTGCCGTCCTGCCATCGCGCACAAGCAGGTCTAAAACCTGAAATTCATCGTAGAAGGTGACCTTGTTCTTGACGCACTGCTGGTACAAGGTCTGCAAAATCATGTGTCCGGTGCGGTCGGCAGCGTAACAGGCCCGCCGGACAGGTTTGCCAGTTTCGTTATTGGTATGCCCACCAAAGGGGCGTTGGGCAATTTTACCCTCTGGAGTACGGCTAAAAGGCAACCCCATGTGTTCTAGTTCATACACGACTTCAGGGGCTTTATTACACATAAATTCGATGCTGTCTTGGTCCCCCAAGTAGTCGCTACCTTTGACAGTATCGTAGGCATGCCATTCTGGGCGGTCTTCCTCTAAGTTACCCAGTGCGGCGCCAATGCCTCCCTGGGCAGTGCCTGTATGGGAACGCGTGGGGTACAGTTTGCTGAGCACAGCGGTTGATGCGGTCTTTGAAGCGTAGAGCGCAGCCATCAAGCCAGAACCGCCAGCGCCAACGACAACGACTTCGTATTGATGTTGATTGCTCATTAGATTGCTCCTGAAGTTTGAATCAAGTTGAAGGCTACCAGAAGCATAAACAGCCAAACCACAAATAGCAAGCCGCGTAAGAGATAAACGCTCCAGCCTTTGTCCATGTAATCTTCCAGCACCACGCGTAGGCCATTGGTTCCGTGTAAGGTAGCAAAGGCGATGACCAGATACTGTATAATGGACCAGAAGGGATTAATCCACTGTTCCAGGACAAGGATGTCACTAGAAGTGACGTGTGTTCCAATAGGGAAGAATGTCCAACGCAGCAAGGTGCCCATATCCATCTGGGTGCGTGCCCCCATGAACAACGCGATAATCAATCCGGTCAGAGCAAAGACATACATGGCTAAACCAGAAAGGCGCATAAAGAGCCACATGAAACTTTCAAAGCCAAGCGTCTTTGAAACACTTCGTGCTCGCATGTTCTCCTCCTTAACCACCCAAGGCTTTGGTGACAATGATATACGTGGCAAGGCCAAATATCGGCACAATGACAAACCATTCTGCCCAAACGGCTTCTCGCTCATGCTCCAAAAGGGCCGGCCAGAAATCGAGAACGATGACGCGCAGGCCATTTACCACATGGAACAAAATACTGAAGTAAACGATAATCTGAAAGGCCCAGGACTCGTAGATGGTATTGATGGCAATACCTGCATCGCTGCCAAACTGCGCGGTCATAAACGCAGCCAGTACATGCAAGCCCACAAAGAGCAGAATTCCCAATCCGCTCAGACGGTGAAGAATCCATGCCCACATTGGGCCACCACCTTTGTATTTAAGCCCCTGCCAGAGACTTACACTACGCTTTAGCGGCATTTCTACCTCCTTCAAAGTATTTAAAGTGCTTTAGGCAAAAATTATCTCATGTCTTGTTATGATAATATAGTGACTATCTTCCTCATTATTTGGTTTCAAGGTTCATTCCAATAATTGTTGTCTTACTCTATAATAAAAACTCACAAACGTTTACTTTCTTGCGTTACAATAGTACCTCCTCATTTGAGGCTTTCTACGTCTTGTGTCTGTTACACTTGAAAGGTATACAAATCTAAAAGTCTTTTCAAACCATTTCATCTTAAACTGCATTTCGGGAGGAAGGAGTTATGGGTAAAAAGCATAATGTTACCCGGCGAGATTTTGTCAAAGTCATGACCGGTGTAACGGGGGTGATCATCGGTGGCGGTATCGCTTTACCTGCCATCGGGTATGCCGTGGACCCTGCGATTAAAAGCGGAGGAAGCGGTAAAGATGCATGGATTTCGCTTGGGCCGGTAGAAAATTATCCCATCGGCGAACCTACGCCGTTCAATTTCACGCGCACCAAAGTCAACGGCTGGGAAAAAACAGCCTCTACTCATGGTCTTTTCGTGCTGCGCAAATCCGATACAGAAATCAAAGTGTTCTCCAATGTGTGTACGCACCTGGCATGCCGTGTGGCCTGGCACAAAGACAAAGGCGAGTATGTTTGCCCTTGTCATGACGGCGTATTCGACAAAGACGGAAACGTGGTATCTGGGCCACCGCCTCGCCCATTGGACCAATACGAATACAAAATCGAAGATGGCAATTTGTTCGTTCGCTTCGCAGGAGGATAAGCACACATGGCATCCAAACTCTATCACTGGCTCAATGAACGCCTGGGATTTGACGATCTGTATAAAGGATTGCTCGACCGTCCCGAGCCAAGGGGTACCTGGTGGAACACCTTGGGTAGCGCAACACTGTTTTTATTTACCATGCAGGTTATGACAGGTATCTTCCTGTTGATGTATTATACCCCTTCCCCAGATCATGCCTATGACAGTATTCAATATATCATGAATGAGGTTGCTTTTGGCTGGTTGATTCGCGGTATTCACCACTGGAGCGCTACCCTGATGGTGCTGCTGGTTTTTCTCCACATGCTGCGCGTCTTTGCCACAGCCTCCTATAAGTATCCTCGCGAGCTAACCTGGGTCATCGGCGTATTTTTGTTACTGACCACGCTGGGGATGGGATTGACCGGTTACTTGCTGCCTTGGAACCAGCGCTCTTATTTCGCCACCACGGTAGCCACCGAAATCGCAGGGCTAGTACCCGGGATAGGGGCTTTCATCACCCGCACCTTGCGCGGCGGCACAGACTTGAGTGCCCTGACGCTTTCTCGTTTCTTCGCTGCCCACGTTTGGATGTTGCCTGCCCTCCTCACTGTACTCATCGGTATACATTTGTATCTGATCATCCGGCATGGCGAATCCGAATATCCCACTGAGGAAGATTGAAAGGACGCATATCATGGACGAAAAATTCAAACAACGCGTTCAGTCTCGATATCAGCAGGCTCTTCAACGTGGCGAACGCTTCTGGCCTGATAGCATTTACAAAGACCTCCTGGTTTCTTTAGGTCTTTTCTTACTTTTAATCGGTTTAGCCACCTTTGTGGGCGTCGAGCCGGAACCCCGAGTGGATCCCAATGATACCGCTTATGTTCCCCGCCCGGAATGGTACTTCCTGTTTCTGTTTGAGTTCTTGAAGTTTATTCCCGGTCAACTAGAGTGGGTAGGTGCCATCGTCGTCCCTGGGATTGGCGTGACCGTACTTCTGCTTCTCCCGTTCATTGACCGCAATTTCTACCGGCACTATTCCAAACGAGTGCTGGCGCTCACCGTCATGGGTGTCATTGTGGTTGATATCGTCATGTTGACCATTATGGCCTTTGCTCCCGCACCGGCGCCTGAACAATCCGCTATCAAGAGTATGCAGATGTGGGCAGGGTTGATTATTCCAGCTATGACATTGATTTTACTATACGCATTTTCTGGAATACTCAAAGAGCCGGCCTCCCAGCGCAAAACCATGATAACTACTGCCAGCATTGCCGCAATAGCCATCATCGTGTTAGCTGGAGGTTCAGCCTTTACGTTGCAACGCAATGCTCCGCCTAAGGAAAAAGTCGCCGTCGCCGGCACAATCCCAGAACAAATTGCCCAAGGTGAGGAATTGTACGCTGTGAACTGTACGGAGTGCCACGGGGCAGATGGGGACGTTACCGTCATCCAAGGCGTAGAGGGATTGGATGGCAAAGTGGTCACGCCCATCAGTAGCAAAGACGTAATGTACACTTTTACCGATGATACACTGTTCAATATCATCTCTGATGGTCTTCCCGAATTAGGTATGGTTCCCTTTGGCACCGCAAGCGGCGGAGAACTCTCCCCCGGTGAGATCGGGGCCATCGTAACCTACATGCGCTACACCTGGGACGATCGGGTAGAAGTACCTGAGGCAGCACAGGGTGGTGGCATTCCCGCTCTGGCTGAAGGCGAAGTTCCATCCTATGATGTCCACATTGCGCCTCTAACCAAACGTTATTGCGTTTCATGCCACCGCGCCGGCAAGGAAAACAATAACTACCTGATGACCTCCTACGAAGAGATGTTGAACACGGGTGACAATGCTCCCAACGTTGTTGCCGGTGACGCCAACAGCATCCTGTTGCAGGTGATTCAAGGACACGAGGTGGAAGGGAAAACCGGCACGATTAATATCATGCCCCCCAACGGGAAATTGCTCAAGGATGAATACGTAGATATGCTCATTCGCTGGGTCATGGCAGGTATGCCTCAAACTGCAGAGGACGCAGCCGCGGCAGCCACACCTGCTCCATAATTCCTGAACTTCGCATTACTTCGAGAGCAAAACCGGGTAAATTCCTGCTGTCCGGTATTCTCGAAAAAACACAAACGCCGACCATACGGTCGGCGTTTGTGTCCTTACAGTAAATACTTGGTACAGTTTTCCATAAATTCGCGGGGAGGCAGGCTCCAGGAGACAAGAAATGTCTGTTGACTGCTGCTCGTTACCCGCTGTCATGCGCTGACATTGGATGACGACTCCCACGCCCGGCTATCCGCTGGCGTGGGAGTCGTCTCCGCTGTTCCCTGTCTCACCAGGAGCAAATTTACGCATCGCTGTACTTAGTCATCCATGTGCTGGATGATGGCATCTCCAAATTCAGAGCATTTCAACAGGGTGGCATCTTCCATCAGGCGATGGAAATCGTAGGTAACAGTCTTCGCCTGGACGGTGCCACTGATGCCTTTCCAAATCAAGTCGGCCACTTCAGGCCAGCCCATATAACGGAACATCATCTCACCGGAGAGAATCACTGAACCCGGGTTGACTTTATCCAGATCAGAATATTTGGGGGCCGTACCATGGGTGGCTTCAAAGATGGCATGACCGGTATCGTAGTTGATATTGGCTCCAGGGGCAATGCCCATGCCGCCGATTTGAGCAGCCAACGCATCAGAGAGAAAGTCGCCATTCAGGTTCATGGTGGCGAGTACATCAAACTCTCTTGCACGAGTGATGGTCTGCTGGAAAACGATGTCGGCGATGGTATCTTTGATGAGTAGTTTGGATTTCCATTTGCCATCCCCGTGGGTTTCCCATAACGTTAGCGCATCGCGAACTTCCTGGATGATTTCTTCTTTCTTATCGGGTGCCAACATTTCAAAACCAGGTTCAATCATACGGGCGTTTTCTTCCTCGGTCAGGTTGGGATTCTTTTCCTTGTTGCCCAAAATCCATGACTCGCGCTCGGTAACAATTTGGTTGCGGAATTCCCGCTTGGCCAGCGCATATCCCCAACTACGGAAAGCGCCCTCGGTGAACTTCATGATGTTGCCCTTATGAACCAGGCTCAGACGTTTGCGCCCGTTTGCCAATGCCCACTTGATGGCCGCGCGCACCAGGCGTTCGGTGCCTTCTTTGGAAACCGGCTTTATGCCAATCCCTGCAGTGTTAGGGAAGCGCATTTTGGCGTATTCTTCGGGAAACTGTTCCTTGAAAATCGCCATAAATTTTTTCCACGCTGGGGTGTCATACTGAAATTCAATGCCGGTGTAAATATCTTCGGTGTTTTCACGGAAGATAACCATGTCCACGTATTCCGGGTGCTTGACCGGAGAAGGCACGCCTTCCACATATTTCACCGGACGCTGGCAAACGTACAAATCCAGTTGTTTGCGCAACGCAACATTCAAGGAGCGAATGCCACCGCCAATGGGTGTAGTCAACGGGCCTTTGATGCCAACGAGGAATTCATGAAAAGCCTGTATGGTTTCTTTGGGCAGCCAATCGCCAAATTTTTGGTACGCCTTTTCACCAGCATACACTTCCATCCAGTGGAT
This sequence comes from Anaerolinea thermophila, assembly GCA_020722405.1. Taxonomy (GTDB): domain Bacteria; phylum Chloroflexota; class Anaerolineae; order Anaerolineales; family DRKV01; genus DRKV01. The sequence continues at coordinate 9,588 of DYKW01000018.1, read as the reverse complement.
TTTTCGCTTTCCACCATAAGCCTTTTCTACCGCAGCATCAAAAACGCGCACTGAGGCGCGCCAAATGTCACGACCGGTGCCATCGCCTTCGATGAAAGGCAAAATCGGCTGATCGGGAACTTGTAATACACCATCCTGCATGGTAATTTTTTCACCACCTTGGGGAACTTCGATGATCGTGTAGGGCATATTATCACTCCTTGCACTAAAGTATTTGAGAAACCGATTCCCCCGTATACCACAAATCACTTAGGCTACGCAGGGAAATGGCCAGGTAAAAAGTATTTTTATTATAGCATCTTGTTTTCCCTACGAGAGGAGTCAACCCGCTATCGAACGTCACTCGCGGCATGACGAAAATCACTTTCTCAGAGGTCAGGTGTCAGGTGTCAGGTGGTAGCAGCCAAGAGAACGAGTTTAACTAACTTTTTACTTGACCGCAATACCTAACGTAGTTATACTTGCTTCATAACAAATTTTCACAATTCATACACCGGTAAACGGGGAGTAGCGCCCGCAGCCCAGCGGGATGGGTTGTCGTCAAGACGGAGGAAACTCCCGGCACCCCATGCGCCTATGGCGTTAGCGAGACCGTCACCTTTGGGGCGGCTCGCTTTTTTATTTTAGGCAATGGCCGCCCGTGTGTTCCATTTCTATCTCAAAGGACACTGGAGGTTCCATGACATTTACTTCTTCTCTCCCCAAAAAGGATTCGCAAAAGACCTTTTGGTTTGCGCTGTCTCCTGAGGAAACCCTGGAACGCTTGAAAGCATCCCCTCAGGGTTTGAGCAATGCGGAAGCACAGCGCAGACTGGCACAATACGGCCCAAATGCCTTGCGAGAGGCCCCGCCCACCACATTTTGGCAAATGTTGTGGGCTCAATTTAATAATTTCGTGGTCATTTTGTTGATCCTGGCTGCGATCATTTCCGCCCTGCTTGGTGATTATATCGAAGCAGGCGCTATTCTGGCAATCGTTATCTTGAATGCGGTGCTAGGTGTGGTACAAGAACGCCGGGCAGAAGAAGCCCTGGCGGCCCTCAAGAAAATGGCAGCCCCAGAAGCACATCTAATACGAGATGACCATCGCATCTCGGTACCTGCAGAACAGGTCGTTCCCGGTGACATCGTGTGGCTGGAAGCAGGTAATTATGTGCCTGCTGATTTACGCCTGCTGGAAACAGTGAATCTGCGCATCGAGGAAGCCGCCCTGACAGGTGAATCCGTACCAACTGAAAAAAATGCCAATCTCACGCTATCCACTGATGCCGCATTGGGCGACCGTCATAACATGGCTTACATGGGCACGGTAGTTTCTTATGGACGCGGTAAAGGTGTTGTGGTGGCAACCGGCATGCAAACCGAGATTGGACAAATTGCCGAAATGCTGGAATCCGTAGAAGAAGAGCAAACGCCCTTGCAGCGTCGCCTGGACGACCTGGGACGTACCCTGGGGTGGGTGGCACTGGCTGTTTCGGCACTGGTATTTTTGGTAGGCTGGCTGCGCGGCAACAACCCTCTGGATATGTTCCTGATCGCCGTCAGCCTGGCAATCGCAGCCGTACCGGAAGGCCTGCCGGCAGTGGTCACGATTAGTCTGGCGTTGGGTATGCACGAGATGATTCGCCGCCATGCCTTGATTCGCAGACTGGCATCGGTAGAAACCCTCGGCTCAGCCACGGTAATTTGTTCCGATAAAACCGGCACCCTTACTCAAAATCAGATGACCGTGACCCGCATCTGGGTTGATGACACGACCTTCGAGGTGGAGGGGAGCGGTTACTCGCCAGAAGGACGTTTCTTGTTAAATGGAGAACCTATCTCGCTGGAGCAATACCCGGCGCTAACCACCGCCCTGTGGGTTGGCGCACTCAACAACGATGCCGTACTCGAGGTGGATGCCAACACCAAACATTACCGCATGGTGGGAGACCCCACCGAAGGGGCCTTGATCGTTGCCGCAGCCAAAGCCGGCGCCAACTTACAAGAGCTGCAACAAGCCTATAACCGCGAGCAGGAAATCCCCTTCGATGCCACCCGCAAGCGTATGGTGACGCTCCATAACGTCAACGCGCCGCGTTCCGAAGACCTGTCTCCCTTTACCGATGAGAGTGCCCGTCAATGGGACGTGGTACTTGTCAAGGGCGCACCGGACATCGTTCTCGATTTGTGTACCCGCTATCAACGCATGGACGACAGCGTAGCCCCTCTGGATGACGCGATGCGTGCCCGCGTCCGGAAAGCCAACGACCAGATGAGCGCCAATGCGCTGCGCGTCCTGGCAATGGCCTATCGCTTATTGCCCCAAAATGCATCAGAGCACCCAGACATTCTGGCACAGGTTGAAAATGAATTGGTCTTCGTAGGGTTGTTGGGCATGATTGACCCGGCACGCCCAGAGGTGCTGCCGGCGCTAGAGACTGCCCGTCAGGCCGGTATTCGTACGGTAATGATTACCGGCGATTACCCCAAAACCGCAGAAGCCATTGCCCGCCAAATTGGGCTTTTGCAACCTGGCCATGGCGTCCTAACCGGTGCGAAACTGGAGGAGATGTCTGATGAGGAACTAAGAGAACAGGTTGAACGCGTGGATGTGTTTGCCCGCGTTTCTCCTGAACACAAAATGCGCATTGTAGATGCATTACGCATCACGGGGGATGTCGTTGCCATGACGGGTGATGGCGTCAATGATGCACCTTCGATCAAGTTAGCCGATATCGGCGTAGCGATGGGTATCACCGGTACCGACGTGGCCAAGAGCAGCGCCGATATGGTGTTGACGGATGATAATTACGCCAGCATTGTGGCCGCAGTGGAACAAGGACGTGTCATCTACAGCAATATCCGTAAGTTCGTGTATTATCTCCTATCGTGCAATTTGGCGGAGATCGCCATCATTTTCTTCTCAACACTGCTTTGGGGCGATTCGCCGCTGACCGCTATTCAACTGCTGTGGCTAAACCTGGTCACCGATGGGGCACCGGCGCTGGCACTGGGTACCGAAAAAGCCGAACCAGGCATCATGTCGCGCCCACCGCGCCCACCGCAAGAGCCGATTATCAATCGCTTTATGCAATGGGGCATCGGTATTCAGACACTCGCCATTACCGCGGTGACGATGGCAGCCTACGCCTTAGGACGCTCCTTGCACCCAGAAATGCCTGAATTTGCAGAAACAGTGGCTTTTGCAACCCTCTCTGTCTCGGAATTGGCACGTGCCTATACCGCCCGATCAGAACGCTACCCCCTGCTGAAGATGGGCATCTTTGGCAATCGCAATATGAACCTGGCTTTCGTCTTTTCACTGGCTTTGATTTTCGCGGTTATCTATGTGCCGTTTTTGCAGTCCATTTTCAACACCACAAGTTTAGGTTGGACACAGTGGGAAGTTATCGTCCCGCTGCTTCTGGTACCGTCCATTGCGGCTGAGGTCGTCAAATACTACTTAAAACACCGTCAAGGTTGATTGTACTGCAGCGCATCGGCGACATGACCGTAGGGGCACAGCAATGCTGTGCCCCTACGGTTCGTCGCGCAACAGTGTGAAGGAGTGCCGGTGAACCGGGCTAGACCCCAAGTGGCGGATGGCCGCACGGTGCGCCTTTGTGCCATACCCTTTGTGGCGCGAGAATTCATAGCCTGGATACTTCGCATCCAGGGTGCGCATGAGCGCATCACGGCGCGTTTTGGCGAAAATAGAGGCTGCGGCAATGCTGAGTACTTTTGCATCCCCTTTGGGCAAAGCATGTTGCGGTAAGGGGTTTTCAGGGAGTTTTAGGTAGTCGAGCAGCAGGTAGTCTGGGGGAGCATGAAGCGCTGCTAACGCACGTGCGACAGCCAGACGGGTTGCGGGGAGAATCCCCAGGGTGTCGATCTCCTGGGGCGTTGCAAAGCCCACCCCAAAATCCAGGACGAAACCGGGCAACCTTTGGGACCAGGCTTCCCTTTGGGCAGCGTTCATCTGCTTGGAATCGCGTACCCCCCTCATTTTTTCTTCCAAATCTTCGACATCCGGCGGCAAGATGACAACCGCCGCGCAGACCGGCCCGGCCAGAGCACCACGTCCGGCCTCGTCTACCCCGGCCACGCGTCGATAGCCTTTACGCCACAGGTCGCGCTCAAGGTTCAAGGTGGGGTGAATCATAGTATCCCAGGCGGGCATTGCGTCGAATGCGCAGGATGTCACGCAGCATTTGCAGCGTATCGCCTACGATGTTGAGTTTACTTTCGGGGTTGAAATACCACGGGATGGGCACCTCGACAATGCGGTAGTTGCGTAGCCGGGCAATGTACAGCAATTCAATGTCGAAAGCCCAGCCGGAGATGTGTTGGCAGCCAAACAAGTCTTCGGCTACTTGGGCACGAAAGCATTTGAAACCACACTGGGTATCGTTCATGCCGGGCAGCGCCAGGAGACGAATGAGAAGATTGATGACGCGCCCTCCCCAGTGACGGTAGGCCGGTTCATCGTAGCGTACTGCACCAGGGGCCTCACGCGAGCCAATGGTCAAATCGTAGGTGGATTGCACAGGAGGTAGGAAACGCGGGATTTCGTCGATCGGCATGGAGAGATCGGCATCGCACATGAAGCGGTATTCACCGCGTGCAGCCAACATGCCGGCGCGCACCGCACGCCCTTTGCCAGGCAGCGTTTCTCGCAAAGCCCGCAGGAAAGGATACCGAGCGGCAAATGGTTGGAGCATTTCCCAGGTACGGTCCTGGCTGCCGTTTTCGACAACCAGCACTTCGCATTCGTAGGGCTGCCGGTGGACAAAATCAACCACCTGCCGCAGGGTATCGGGCAGGCGGTGTTCTTCGTTATGCGCCGGAATGATGATAGAAAGGTAAGGAACGCGCAAAGTGGTTCAGGGACGGAATAGCAATAACAGGATGAACGCAAACAAGATCATCACTTCGACAGCAAACATGCCGCCCAGTAAGATGGCTTGCTTACGATTGATGTTGACGCGAGCCAGAAAAGCATCCAAACCGGAGGAGGGCTGGGCACTGCGAGCGGCTTGCCGAGGTTGCGCTATGAGGTCATCTTTACCATCGCTTAACGCAAAGGCGTCTTCTTTCTCCGTGTCACCGGCGGGTTCAGTAGTATGCGATAGGGCATCTAAGATGGCCTGGAGTTCTTGTGGAGAGAGTTTTTCTTCCTGACGAGTGATAGAAAGCGCAAAACGGTCAAAGGCATCGCTAAGCACCACGCGTACGACAGGATTTAGGGTATCTACGTGCTGCGCAGGATCGGTAAAGAGGAGGGCAGTTTGTACCTCGGGGATGCGCACGTTCTGGCGTTCCAGGAAAACTTGTAACGCCCGCGCCATCAGCATGGTGGAGCGCACCAGATTAGGGCGCACCGGGCGGAAATGTCCGTTTTCCATGCGCTGCCAGGAGTCTTCTCTGGCGCGATAGGCACCGCGCAACCCACTCACGGTGATCACCCACACGCCGACCGGGCCAACCAATACCAACGGAATGGGAACACCTGCATCGGGCAGCACCAGGTTGCGCAACAAGGTGTAGCGGTTGTCTAAACCGCTGCTCAACGCCCGGATAACGTCTTCTTGGGCTAACACATCTCGATACCAGGAGTTGCCATATTGCAGTGTGCCGCGTATGCGGTTGAGAAAAGAGATATTGCCCTCGTCATCAATCAACGGTGATTTTTGGAAAACTTGCATAGCGTCGCTCCCAGGTAAGCGGTTAAGTTACTGTAATGTGATTATACCCCAGGTGTATCTATCTTCATTAGTGCCACGCTTGCAATTTCGGCGCAATTTCAAATGCCCCTTTTCTCATTTCGTATTTGTTTACCGCCGAGAACGCAGAGAGCGCTGAGATGACAGAACGGGAAAATCTTGACCAGATCACGGAGAGCATTATCGGTGCTGCTATCGAAGTGCACCGCGCTCTGGGGCCTGGCCTCCTGGAGTCGGCGTATGAAGCCTGTCTGACTTTTGAATGTATCATCTCAAAAATAAGGGGAAACGTCCCGAAGGTTTCCTCGAAAAACTGGTTGTGTCGCTCAAACCTTCACCCTGCGGGTACTTTGCGGGACGGTGTGCCGAAGGTGGAACAACAGAAACCCCTGCCCGTGGTTTATCGGGAGGTCAAGCTGGATTGTGGCTACCGCCTGGATCTTCTCGTCGAAGAAGCGGCCGTCGATCGTCTGATACCGATTCATCAGGCTCAGTTGCTTTCCTACCTAAAGCTTTCTGGTTGCAAGGTGGGCTTGCTGATCAACTTCAATGTCAGGGGCCTGAAGGATGGCATTCGCCGGGTGGCGAATGACTTTCCAGATTCTCTGCGTTCTCCACGGGCTCTGCGGTAAACAGATACCTCATTTCCTATTGCCTCGGTATACTGTACACTTTTCGTGTATACTTATAGATAACTGTGCGATATGTTTTGTGACATAAAGCGAGACACCTTGAAAATTTTGCCGAAAATTTTCATTCTCCAAAACCTGCGCTCGGACAACACGATACTTCCCCATGTATCGAGACGCGGGAATACTGTCAACCAAGGAGGCATGTTATGACAGAATTCCAAACCCCGGAAAACAACACCGAAGCGGTCAATGCACCAATAGAAAAACCTATCAATATCAATACGGCAAATAAAACCCAACTGATGTCTCTGCCAGCAATCGGACGCGTTTTGGCCCAACGGATCATTGATGCCCGACCGATTGCCTCGTTGGAGGAATTGGTTGCTGTGGCAGGCATCAGCACCAGCGTAGTGGACAAAATACAACCCCTCATTACTTTTGAGGTGTCCGGTGAAATGCCTGAGGAGACTGAGGCCGTGCACCCCACCCGCATGGCGTCCGAAAGTCTGGAAGCCTTAGAATCCCTGCTAGACGAAACGCCCACACCCAGTGAAAGATCAACCGATGAGGTGCGGCCGCTTCCCATTGAAAAGCCATCTACGGAAGAACTACCCACGCCTCCCCCCACTGAAGAAGCCCAACCTGTTTCCATAGACGCCGAAGAAGAACAGTCTGTCTCTCCTGCTGGGGAAAAACAGTCTACCTCTGCTCCCAAAGAAGAATCTCACACTCCAAAAGAACCCATGGTGCCGCCTCCCGCACCCGCGCCAAGAGGTATTTCTCGCACACAAGCCGCCTGGATGGTGTTTGGCAGCGCACTGATTTCCATGCTGCTGGCCATCATTTTCACGCTGGCGGTATTGAGCGGCATCAACGGTGGGCTGCGCTACGCGGCCAATACCGATATGCGCCGGACGACCCAGGAACTTGACGCGCTACAAAATCAAATCGACGTGCTGGGTAACGACGTCGATGGCTTACGCACACGCCTGAACAGCCTGGAGGCACTCAGCGGACGCGTTACCGACCTGGAAGACGATGCTGCCGGTCTCCACAAGGACATCTCCGCCCTGGACGAAGGGCTGGGTCAAATGCAAACCGCCATCGACGAAATCCAAACCTCACTAGATGACCTCACCACCCAGGTTGAAACCATCAACGAGCGACAAAACACCTTCTCGGCCTTCTTCGACTCGCTGCGTGATACGCTCATCGAATACTTTGGCCCCGGGAATGCTGCTACGCCTGAGAGCAAGACCCCGACGATGGAGGGAGAGGGTACAGCCATGCCCACCACGACAGCCACACCAACACCTCAGGCTTCTCCCACCCCGCAAGCCACACCTTGAGGAGTACAATCATGAGCGCATCCACCCCTCCAACACCCACCTTCGGACAACGTCTATGGGCAGCCTTTACCGCTCTGTTGCGCGCTGTTTTGCTACTCGTGATACTGGTGGTCTTCGGATTGTTTCTCTACTGGAGCCTGCCGCACATCTACAACAACTTCATCTTGCCCGTGCAACAGCACGGGGCACAAATCGAAGACCTACAATCCCAACAGGATTACCTGACGGCACAACTCGCTGAACAAAATACGGCCCTGAGTGAGCGTATTCAGACGCTGGAAACGCAAAACGACCTCAACCGACAAACCATTGCCGACCTGAAAGCCGAAATCGCTCGTCTGAATGATGAGTTGCAAAAGGCCAACACAGCGCAACAAACTTCTGCCGAGCGCATGCTTACCCTGCGCCAGTATGTCGAAACACTAGATAAAAACTTACAGGCCCTGGAACCGCGCCTGAACGATCTGGAACAACAAATTGCGGCCCAGGAGGAAGGCCTAACCCTGCTCAGTGACTCTCTACTCTCACAAGAAGCCCCCCTACTGACGCTCTATCGTGAGGTAGAACTGGTCAAGGCCATGCAACTGCTTACCCGCAGCCGCATTTCACTTGAATTGGGCAACACCGGTTTGGCTCGTCAGGACATCCAGGCTGCTTACGATTTGTTGGCCGGTTTGCGTCCCATCGTCTTTGGAGATCAGGTGCCGGCGTTGGAGAACATCTTGAACCGTCTGGACCTGGCCCTCAACGATTTCACGACCGCTCCCGGCCTGGTGCCCAACGATCTGGAAAACGCCTGGGAATTGCTGCAAGCAGGCCTGCCGGATAACGGTCTACCGAGTGCTACCAGCCTGCAAATTGTGGTGACCCCCGAAATGCCACTCACTGACACCATCACCGAAACCGTCGAACTGGCACCCGAACCCACCGAAAGCCCCACCCCAGAAACAACTCCTGAGGCCACGCCCACTCCTACCGCCACACCGTAAGCAGGAGGATGAGATGGAAAACACCACCCCAGAATACTCCCCTCGGGTCTCCATGCAGTTGCAGGAGATTGGGTAGGGACGCCGCCGGCAAGGCTGCCAGAAATACCGGCAACCACTTCAAAAAACGCAGAAACTCCTGTTCTGTGCAAGGTTATTGACATCCTACTTTGCAACAGAGGGAGTTTCTGCGGTATTTGTGCAAAAAATAGTGAGGCCATAGGGCGCAACAGACACCTCACCGCGAAGATTCCAAGGCACGAAATTTAATTGGTTTCTTTTCCTTATTTCTTCGTGCCTTCGTGGTAAAAACGCTCAGAAATCCCAGGTTATTGAGATGATACCCATCTGTATCATCTGCGACATCTGTGGACAAATTTTCAGAGCCAGGTAATCCGTTACAAAATGTGAGCCAAATAACCCAAAATGACCGATATTTGTCCACTTTCCGCATGACAGGTGACACTATGTGCATCATCGAGGAAATTCGTATAATGAGAGTGTACTTCTTTCAAGGAGATGCTTCATGAACCAGAAACAATGGCAAACCATTAAAATCCAATACTGCCAACGAGTCGGAAAAGAAGCTAGCCTGGAAGCGCTGGTGGTTTATCCCAGCGAAAACATGCCAGATCAACCCCCGCGCATTATTGCGCATCGTTGTTCCTTTGGCCTGCAATGTAATTTATTAGGCAATTCGCCCAGTTGTGTATGGGCAGGGACTAACCCCAACTACGATCCATTTTCTGCCAACCAAGGAGCCTGACCCCTGATGGGAGAAAGGGTTCGTCTACGAATAACTTCCCGAGTATCATCTCAAAAAGAAGGGGAAACGTCCCGAAGGTTTCCTCGAAAAGCTTGGTTGAGCCGCTCAAACCTTCACCCTGCGGGTACTTCGCGGGACGGTGTGCCGCCT
>DYKW01000017.1 GCA_020722405.1 Anaerolinea thermophila | reverse complement strand
AGATACCAAATAAGGGCAGGTTTTGAACCTGCCCTTGCTCGTCTGCATGATTACGATTGAGCGAAAACTATCGCCACCACTGACCCCGGACTCCAACACGGGGTTATTCGTACGCACGCATCACGATGACCGAATTGTGCCCGCCAAAGCCAAACGCGTTGCTCATCACCACGCGCACCACTGCCTGGCGCGCCTGATTGGGTACGTAATCCAGGTCACAGGCCGGATCGGGAGTATGGTAGTTGATAGTCGGCGGCAGAATCCCCTCTTGAATCGTCTTAACGCAATACACTGCTTCCACAGCACCGGTGGCCCCCATCATGTGGCCGGTCATAGACTTCGTGGAAGAGACGGGTAGTTTATAAGCGTGCTCCCCAAACACGCTCTTAATAGCGATCGTTTCTGCAATATCGTTGAGGTGCGTACCGGTGCCGTGCGCATTGATGTAATCTACCTCTGTAGGGGCAATCCCTGCCGCAACCAACGCCAGACGCATCGCTCGCCCACCGCCCTCACCATCTTCCGGCGGTGCGGTGATGTGGTGTGCATCGGCCGAGGCCCCGTAACCGGCAAATTCCGCCAAAATGTGGGCGCCGCGTGCCCGAGCATGGCTCTCTGTTTCCAAAATAAGCACCGCCGCCCCCTCCCCCATCACCAAACCGTCACGGTTCTTATCAAAAGGTTGCGGCGTAGCACTGTAGTCATCCCGTTGGGAGAGCGCGCCCATGCGAGTAAACGCACCTACGCCAATGGCGCAAATAGTAGCCTCGCTGGCCCCCGCAATGGCGACATCAATCACCCCACTGCGCAGCATGGACCAGGCCAACCCCAGGCTATCGTTGCCCGAAGCACAAGCCGAGATCACAGCCATTGCAGGACCCTTAGCACCATGTTCAATCCCAACCAAGCCGGCTGCGCCGTTTGCCATCATCATAGGAATAACGAAGGGATTCACCCGCCGCGAGCCATGTTCTTTGAGCGTATAAACCGCTTCTTGCAACGATTCAAGGCCACCGATGGCAGAGGTAATCAACACCCCCACGCGGGTTGCATCTTCCGATGCCATTTCCAAGCCGGCATCATTGACTGCCTCGCGTGCAGCAATCAGCGCAAATTGCTCATAGCGATCCAAACGGCGAGCATCACGCTTGGAAAAGTAATTTTCCGGATCATAGTCCTTCACTTCACAAGCATAATTAACCATCCAATCGGAGGCATTAAATAGGGTAATAGGGCCAATGCCCGATTTACCGGCCACAATATTTTGCCAAGATTCGGCAACCGTCTTACCAAGAGCATTAATCAAGCCCATCCCGGTGACTACAACACGTTCCATAAGAGATTGCTCCTCGAAATAAGTTTTACGGAGAATATTATAACAGTCTTCACGCTCAGTTTACAGATTTCAATCCTGAACCGGTCAGTACAACGACCACCGGCTGCGGAGCATTTGCCGGCAAGGAAGCCAGCGCCGCCCAAGCCAGCGCAGAGGTTGGTTCTACATAAAACCCCTGGCGCGCCAGTTGGTCGCGTGCCGGTAAAATTTGCGGCTCATCTACCGCGATGAACATGCCGCCGGAGGCTGCCACCATGCGCAGCACCCCATCACCACGCACCGGATGAAGCACGCGTACCCCCTCAGCCAGTGTTTTACCTTCCCGCGTCCATTGCAGCCCAACCGGCCCATAAGTAAACAACGCCCATAACGGTGCGCATGCCTGTGCCTGAACGCCCACCAGCCACGGTAATTTCTCAATCATACCGGCCTGCTGCAAAGCCCAAAAACCGCGTCCGGCACCCAACAACAGTCCTCCTTGCCCAACGGGGACAACCAGCGTGCCAGGGGCTTCTCCCAATTGCGCTACCAGTTCATAAGCCAACGTGGCATAGCCGGGCAATACTTGTGGCAAAAAGGCATGGCTGGCATACACCGCGCCTTGCGCAGCCACCCGCTGTGCTTTTTCGGCCACGACAGTGCGCGTTCCCAAAATACGTACCACTTCTGCACCGTAGGCTTCAATCTGCCGTCGCTTCGGCCCGGCGGCCTCATCGGGTACGTAAACGCGCGCCTGCACATTGGCACGCGCAGCATAAGCAGCAAAAGAGGCCCCGGCGTTGCCCGATGAATCTTCAATGGCAAACGTCACCCCGCGGCTGCGCAAAAAGGAGAGCAGTACGGCTTCGCCACGATCTTTGAAGGAGCCGGTGGGGTTGAGATACTCACACTTCAGGGCAACGCGCCGCCCCTCATACGTGCTCCAAACCAGAGGGGTGTTGCCCTCCCCCAGGGAAATCACCGGCCCCTCAGGGGGTAGTCCGAACGCCTGTCGGTAGCGCCAAATTCCGGGTTGCGTGGTATCCCATTGGGGCGGAATTGCCGGCCAGATGTCGTAATCGTACACCCCCCCACAAGATGGGCAGCGATAAGGTACACCCTCTTCCGGGTAAGGCTGGCGACAATTCAAGCAACGTATTTGCGTCATGTTGACTCTCCAGGGTGAGAGATGTAGTCTCTTTCTATCCAGATTTCTCCGGCAGGGCCGACGGTGATCGCGTCTCTAAGCGCGCTAGCACGGATGAGCGGCAGCGTTTCGGGCAACATGTGCACCTCGCCGCGTGCAATTACCACGCGCTCGGTAAGGGGTTTGTTGCCAACATCTACCATGCGGGCACGGCCGGCGGCATCCAGGTGGCTTAGCTTCGAAGTAGACATATTGTAATTATACCGGCTTAAAGCAGACGTGATACAATAACGCCCCGAAGCAAAAATCACATCTGGAGGTAGCATTGATGGCTGAAAATCTCATCAGCAAATGGCGAGAGGGACTGGCGCGCACCCGTAAAATTACTTTTGGACGCATTGCCAGTTTGTTTGGCGCGGCCCAAATTACCGATGAAACCTGGGAAGATTTGGAAGCCCTGTTGATTCAGGCTGACCTGGGGGTTGAAACCAGCGAAGCCGTGATGGAAGCCCTGTGGCAACGCGAGCAAGCCGAAGGCATAACACGCACCGACGAATTGAAGATCGCCCTGAAGCAAGAATTGCGCAAATTATTGGTTGCGCCCCCCGAAATTACCTTCCCCGAGCAGCCAACGGTCATCCTGGTCGTTGGAGTAAACGGTTCCGGCAAAACAACGTCCATTGCCAAACTCGGCAAGCGCTTTACCGAACAAGGGAGACGCGTCATCTTTGGAGCAGCGGATACCTTCCGCGCCGCGGCGGTCGAACAACTTCAGGTATGGGGCGAGCGCCTGGATGTGCCGGTCATTGCCGGTCAACCGGGCGGTGACCCCGGCGCCGTGGCCTACGACACTATTCGGGCTGCGCAGGCTCGTCACCTGGACGTCGCGTTGATCGACACCGCCGGCCGCCTGCACACACGCTTCAATTTGATGGAAGAACTCAAAAAAGTATACCGCGTCAGCCAAAAGGCCATGCCCAACGCACCACACCACGTTTGGCTGGTAATGGATGCTACCACCGGTCAAAACGCGCTCCAGCAAGCACAGGCCTTCGAAAAGGCGGTCAACGTCACCGGCATCATCCTTGCCAAACTGGATTCCTCTGCCCGGGGTGGCATGGCCTTTGCCATCCAGCGCACGTTGCACCTTCCCATCTACTTTGCCGGGCTAGGGGAACACCCCGACGACCTGCAACCCTTTGATCCTGAGGCCTTCATTGACGGTATCTTGGCCGATTTTGGGTAGTCAGTCGGATGATGGAACAGCGAGATTGGCAAAAATCTACCGTGCCTTGAAAACCTACTATTGGCATTCATTCAGCGAATACATTTGTCATCCAAAAAACATTTTTTCATGGTACACTCATCTTTACCCAAGTAACTTCAAATATCAGCCACCACATTATCCGAGATATGTTCTCATCACTCACCCCAGTACAAGGAATTGCCACCTTCACGCTGATAATTGCAGCCATAATGAATGCTTATTTGGCCTGGCGCACACTGCGCAAGCCTCGCCGGCCAGAAGGCCGCACGCTGGGCTACATGTTCATTGGGTTGGCATGGTGGGCGCTACTTTATGGCCTGCACATCGTCATGCGCACTTACGAACTACAATACGCCTTCAACATTTTAAAGTACGTGGGCGCAGTCTTTGTGCCGGCGTTAACGTTCGTCGTGGCCGCACAATACACCCAGCGTTGGGAACATTTTTCTCCCAAGGTGCGCTTTTCACTCTTTATCCCCCCTGTACTGGCATTAATCGTCATCGGGAGCGACCCGTGGCTCCACGGCTGGTGGCCGAGTAGCCAACTTGTAGAGACCACTCTGCGGGGATATTCCTTTCCGGTACTGAAAAGCAGTCACTCACTCATTTATTACCTGTATATCCTGCTCGTTTATCTCTACATTTTTTCCGGCATCTATTTATTGTGGGAATTCCAGCGTAAGGCCTCCAGCATTTACCGTCGACAAGTTTGGATCATGATAGGGGCATTTCTCATCCCAACCGTGGCAAACATCATCACGCAGATAGGTTTCCCACTACCCTGGGGATTGGACGCCTTCTTTTTCACGGTCACTGCCGCCTTACTCGGTTGGGCTATTCTGCGCTACGGCTTGTCTGAACTGGTACCTGTTGCCCGCGAGACCATCTTACAACAAATTCCGGAAGGGGTCATCACCCTGGATGAAAAAGGCACCATTCTGGATATCAATCCCAGTGCTGTCAATTTATTGAACGCATCTCCTGAAAACCTGATAGGACAACCACTGGAAACCCACATAGCCGCTATTGGCCCGCTTGGCGACGCCATTCGAGATGTATGGGCACAACCTGCCGAAGAAACGAGCACCCAAGAAGTCCGCCTGGCTGGTTCAGCGCGCGCTTACCTGCTGCACAGCACGCCATTGCAATTTAGCGGGTGTATGATAGGGCGTATTTTAGTGCTTCAAGATATCAGTGAACAAATCAACGCCCGCAACCAAATCGAAAAATTACTGGAACAAACCCAGCAAGAACGACAACGTTTACAAATTACGCTACACAACGCCAGTGAGGGTATCCTGTTGCTAGATATGGACGGAGAAGTTGTGGCCAGCAATACCGGTGCCCAGAAATTGCTGCCCCACCAGGGCATTCACCAATTTCCGCAGCCCATCCGGGAAGCCTGGGAAAAAGCACAGAAATCTGGCAACCCTATACGCATCGAGTCTACCATAGCCCAAAAGACCCTGCACATTGGGGTTTCGCCGGTTCCCAATACCGGCACGGTGATTACTCTACAAGATGTCACCTCCCTGGTAGAGGGCTTACGCCTGAATAACGAATTGATTTCCATCCTGTCTCACGACCTGCGCGCTCCACTGAGTTCTATTTCCGGCTACGCCCAACTGGCCCGGCTGAATAATCTCTCCCGCCAGGAGTATGCGGACATCTTCGAGCGTATTGATGCCAGTGCTCGCCGGTTGGCTAATTTCGCATCCGATATTCTCACCCTTTCCCGATTGGAAACAGGCATTCATACAGAAGTCGAAAAAGCACCCATCATGGTGAACAAAATCGCGCAGTACATTGCTCAGGATATGGAGGGCGCCGCGCGGGCCAAGGGTTTGCTGTTTCAAATCAAAGTTCAACCTCACCCTCCCTTCTATGGTGAAACCCACCTCATCGAACAAATGTGGCGCAACTTGATTGATAACGCCATCAAATACACCGAGGCCGGCTTCATTCGCATCAGTGTTCATGCAGAAGAGAATGAGATCATCGCCCAAATCACCGATACCGGCATTGGAATTGCCCCAGAAGATCAATCTCATATTTTCGAAAAATTCTACCGCTCAAAGTCCGATCGCGACCAGGGCGTTGGATTGGGGCTATCGCTCGTCAAGAATATCGTCGAACGGCACAATGGCACCATCAGCGTGGAAAGCATCCCCAATCAAGGCACAACCTTCACCATGCGCTTTCCGCTAACTCACCAATAGATTGAACAACTAACCATACCGCTCATCCGGTAAGAAACCCGACCCCTACGAAACCTGCGGAGCAGGTTGATGCAAAAAAGCACGCCTCGCATAAACCACCAACAGAGAACAAACTATGCAAGATTTATTCGAACGCCTCACCGCTCTAAACGAAAATATCCAACGCTTGTGGAGGTATCTTTGACTTTTCATCAAAAGAAACCCAGTTACAAGAACTAACCCGTCAATCTGAAGACCCCGATTTGTGGAGCGACACCCAACGGGCGCAAAAAGTTATGAAAACGCTCTCGGCCCTCCGAGACGAGGTGCAAGACTGGCAACAACTCCATCAACGCGTGGTCGACGCCTTGGAACTGGCACAAATGGGCGATGAAAATCTGCGCGCCGAACTGGAAGTCGAAACCACCACACTAGAACAAGAATTCGAACGCCGCGAATTGAAGGCCATGCTCAATGGCAAACACGATCGCGACGACGCCCTGCTCGCCATCCACGCCGGCGCAGGCGGCACCGACTCGCAAGACTGGGCCGAAATGCTGCAACGCATGTACCTGCGCTGGGCGGAACGCAATGGCTACACAACCGAAATTCTGGACTACAGCCCTGGCGAAGAAGCCGGCACAAAAAGCATCACCATAGCCATCAGTGGGCCTTATGCCTACGGTTACCTGCGTTCCGAAAAAGGCGTTCACCGCCTGGTGCGCCTCTCTCCCTTCGACGCTGCCCACCGTCGTCATACCTCCTTCGCTCTGGTAGAAATCTTGCCCCAGGTAGAAGACGATATCGAAATCGAGATCAACCCCAACGACCTGCGCATCGATGTCTACAAATCGGCCGGCGCGGGCGGCCAAAACGTCCAAAAGAACGCCACCGCCGTGCGCATCACCCACCTGCCCACCGGTTTAGTTGTCACCTGCCAAAACGAGCGTTCTCAAACCCAAAATCGGGAAAACGCCATGCGCGTCCTCAAGGCTCGCCTGCTGGAAATCAAAGAGCAGGAACGCGCCAAAGAACTCAGCGAACTGCGCGGCGAATACACCAAAGCCGAATGGGGCAACCAAATTCGCTCCTACGTCCTGCATCCATACCAGATGGTCAAAGACCATCGCACCAACTACGAAGTCGGCAATGCCCAGGGCGTCCTGGATGGCGACCTGGATGGCTTCATCGAGGCCTACTTGCGCGCCAATGTCGGCAACAACTGACCACCCACCTCATCGCGCCAACCGCAAGAGGATGAAAGCACTGTCATTCATCCTCTTGTTGCTTTTTAGCACCGCCTGCATTCCGCTCATTGACTACGAAAACACCCAAGAAGACACCCGCACGGCCCTCGTCTATCTGGATGATACCCACCAGGCACAACAAACCTTGATTTTGCAACGGGTACCGGTGGAATCAATTACCCTGTGGATCGCACACCCCGCCGATAGTTCTCCCGCAGCCCAAAGTTTTACCCTGACCCTAGAAGGGACAGACGGACGCGGCCCGCAGGTGGCGCGGCAAACCTATGGGATTCCCCACACCCCAACGCCCGCCGCTATGCCATTCCAACTCCCAACGGTAGATTTTGCACCGGGGCAAGCCGTCACATTGACCTTACAAGCACACGGCGGCGGGCTGTGGCTCTATGGCCGCGGAGAAGACGCCTACCCTCAAGGAACTCTGACCCTCGATGGTACGCCTCAGCAAGGGGACCTTGCCTTCCGTCTAACGTATGATTACAACCTACGCGCCTTGGGGGAAGACTTATCGCACACGCTCGCCCATGCCTGGGTGCTGTTTCCCATGCTGGGGCTTTTTCTACTACCGGGCTGGGTACTCACAGACAACAAGTCGCCGACGGTTATCGTCCCCCTATCCGCGGCCTTTTGGCCCCTCCTCCTGGCCTGGACCTCCCCCCTCGGCCTGCACTGGACGCGTCCCACGCTGCTGGGATTCACCGGTTTCCTGTTGGGGCTGACTGCATGGCAGGCTTACCCTACCTCCCGGTGGCGGCATGTCAACCTGAGGCACTTGTGCCGTCGGTTATGCCCACCGGCTGGCGTTTTCCTCATCGTCCTGGCGGCACGGCTCATCATGGCGCGCGATCTGGTCGTCTCCCCGTGGGTGGATTCGGTCCATCACGCCCTCATCACCCGCCTGATTGTGGCGCAGGGGGCTTACCCGTCCACCTACTTCCCCTATGCCCAAACAGCCGCCGCCCACTACCACAGCGGTTTTCATGCCCTGGTAGCCGTTTTCCACTGGCTATCCGGGCTGGTTATTCCCCAGGCCATGCGTCTCCTGGGGCAGGTGCTCAATGCGCTGGTCAGCGTATTGGCGGTTTATACCTTCAGCCGGGCATTGGGTTTCTCGAGACGCGCCGGGTGCTTTGCAGCCCTACTTGCCGGCCTGTTTACGCCCATGCCGGCCTACTATCTCAGTTGGGGACGTTACACGCAATTAGCCGGTTTATTGCTGTTGCCGGCGGCTTTTGCCTGGTGGATAACCAAGCAACCCGCAACGACAGAAAAAGCGCACCCATCGGCCACGACGTGGATAGCCCGAACGCTGCCCTTGTCTGTGCTCCTGGCCGGGCTAACCATAACCCATTACCGGGTGACTGCCTTCCTTGTGCTGCTCATTCTGGCTTGGGAATGCACTCACCTCAGGAAAAACACTTTGCGCCGCATTGTGCACCGCCTGAGGGCCGGGCTGCTGGCATTTGGGCTAGCGCTCCCCTGGCTTTGGCCGGCGCTCCTTGATTTTGTAGGCCCTAAAACCATGGCCTGGAGCAGCAATCCCAATCGCACGCCCTGGTTTGCAGATTTTGCCTGGCAATACCTGATCGCCGGCCTGGGGCGTTACACGTTGATATTGGCTGCGCTCGGTCTGCTGTGGGGGTTGTGGAAGCACCCTCGCAGCGCTTCGACACTGCTTTTGTGGGTTGGCAGTCTGTTCCTACTCGCCAACCTGGGCGCGCTGGGACTGCCCGGTCGCGCCTGGGTAAACAACACCTCCGTAGAAATCACGCTCTTCCTGCCGGTAGCCGCCCTTGGCGGTTTGTTTCTGGATGCGTTGTTGCGCGGCCTGTCAAAATTCCCGTCGATTGCGGGAAAAATTCTTGGGAAACTAGAAAAAATTTGGGGGACGCGGGACACGGGAGAATCTCTCGGCCGGGAAAACCCATCCACACGCCTCCCACCTGAAAGTCCGGTATGGCTGTTTTTGGGGCGAGTTTTGGGGGGCATTCTTTTGGGGGTGGCGATTTTCCAGGGCTTGCGCGCCACGCTCCCGTTGGTCAATCCCATAACCGTGCTCTATCATCAGCCGGATGCTGCCGCTTTGGCATGGATAGATGCGCACCTACCGGCGGACGCGCTGGTCATCATCAACCCGACCCCCTGGGGGTATGGCTTGTACGTGGGCGCAGACGGTGGCTACTGGATTTCCCCTGTGACCGGACGGCGCACCTTTCCGCCCACGCTGCTCTACGGCTGGGGGCAGACCACGGAAATTCGTACGATCAACGCGCAATCTCAAAAACTACTGGAGATCGCCGACGACCCCGTTGCCCTGGCCGACTTCATGGAGACTCTTGGCGCCGATTATGTGTACCTGGGCGCACGCGGTGGGCCGTTCTCGGCAAGCACTTTACAAGCCGGTGATTTGTTTCAGGTAGCGTACCATCAGGGGGATAGTTGGGTTTTTTACCTCAGTTCGCCTTTCCATCAAACGCCATGACTTTGGGGCACCTGCTTTGCCGAAATGCAGGTCAATAAAAAACTGCCCTCTCTTGTCGAGAGGGCAGTTTTTTGAGTTCTTTATCCGACTTCTGGCTCAATCAACCCGTAGGCACCATCACGCCGCCGGTACAGTACGTTAATCCCATCGGTATTCGCATTGTAAAAGATGAAGAAGTTATCGTGCCCCAGTAACTGCATTTGTTCGATGGCTTCCGCTTCCGTCATTGGAACCAGCGTGAAGCGCTTGCGACGTGCAATAATGGGCTCTTCTTCTATTTCTTCTATTTCTTCTAAGGGGGCAGTTTCTTCTTCAGGGCGAACATCCAAACGTCTTCGCCCACGTTTACCCTTGTAACGTTCAATGCGGCGCTGCATTTTTTCCAGGGCTAAATCCAGGGCTGCCAAAATTGTATCGGCGCTCTCTTCGGTGCGCAAGATAAAACCACGGCCACGCACGGTAATTTGCGCTGTATGCCGGTCATTGGCATTGCGTGCCGCTTTCACATGTGCTAGATCTACCCGAACATGATCGATATTGCTCAAATATCGATCCAATTTGCCGACCTTTTTGTTAACATATTCACCAATGTGGTCCGACAATTCCATATTACGGGTGTAGACTTCAACCTGGAGCGTCATAGCAAAATCCTCCTTCGAGAATAGTGGGAAACCGATGATGTCATTCTCCGTTTACACCGCTACTTCCGACGCTGTATGGTAATGCTGCATGGCACGTGCTACGCTCAAGGCGTATACATTGCGTGCGCCAGCATCCAGCAACGCCGTTGCACAGGCAGATATCGTTGCGCCTGTGGTTACCACATCATCAATCAACAATATTTTTTGTCCGGCAACCAGACGAGGGTTGGCATAAAAAGCGCCTGTCACGTTGTCTTGTCGCTCCTGCCAGGATAGTTTTACCTGCGATACCGTATGACGTATTCGCCGTACGCCCGATGGGCGATAGCGAGCGCCTAAGGCCAACGCTAATGGCAAGGCAAACTGTGCAGCCTGGTTATAGCCACGCTCTCGCAAACGTTTGGCACTCAAGGGAACCGGAATCACCATGTCAATGTTCCATCGCAACTCCGTTTGAAAGAAGGCGAGCATTTCTGCCGCAATGCAATCGGCTAACCCAAGGTCACGCCGGTATTTGATGCGGTGTAATGCTTGCCGTAATGGGCCATCGAATACCGCCCAAGAGCGCAAAACCACATTTTGCAGCGGTCTACGGGTACAACGAGGGCACGTGCCATGAACAAGCGGCTCACCACATTGAGGGCACCAGGGCGGTAAGATGCGGTGCGTTTGCCGGTTGCAAGAGGAACACCAACGCTCGCCGGGAGTTCCGCACCCGCCGCATACCGGCGGATAAAGCGCATCTACCGCCCGCCACCATCCACGGTACAGGCGATAGGCTATACGCATTGCTAGTGGAAAAACATAGCACCCAATGCGGATTGCATCAGAATCAACGCGGCAGGCCCCATCAGTACAATCATAATGGAGGGGAAAATCAACAGCGCCATGGGGAACAGCATCTTAATCGGTGCTTTGTGGGCTTCTTCCTCGGCAGCCTGCCGTCGGCGAATGCGCATTTGTTCTGACTGAATGCGCAACACGTTGGCCATACTAACGCCCAATTGTTCACTCTGGATAACAGCAGCGACAAAACTTGTCATTTCCGGAACGCCCAGGTGGTCGGCCATATCTCGTAAGGCCTCACGACGAAGTTTTCCCAATTGCACTTCTCGAATGACTCGTCCAAAAGCCAAAGCCAGTTCATTATCCCATTTTTCATTTACCTTCGCCATCGCGGCGTCAAAACCCAAACCCGCTTCTACACAAATCGTTAGCAAGTCCAGTGCATCCGGCATGGCTTTACGAACGGCATTTTGACGACGTGTTATCTGGCTGGAGAGCCATAATTCGGGCAAGAAAAACCCCAAAAAACCCATTGGAAGGCCAAAGAGCAATCCACGTCCCTTCAGGAAACTACCTTCCGGGACAATGCCGCCCAAAAACACGAACAACAAACCCAAAGCGACCCCAGCTACACGTAACCCCCAAAATACCGTCGGATCCATGGATTTTCCGGCCATTTCTAATTTTATGGTGGTGTTTTGGATAGCATTTTGCGGGGTAAAGCGCAACACCATTTCACCAATACGGCGCGCCATAGGAATAAAAATGCGTTGGCTAAGCGGCTGTGAAAGTTCGATTTCCTCCAAAGTTACCGGTTCGGCGCGATCGGCAAATGCTTCCATGCGCATTTGTATGGGATCAACCTCCTCGCCGGCACGCAAGCCAACAATAACCAACACGATGGCTACAATCACAACAATTACCCCTAAGATGATCCAACCCATACTTCCACCTCCAAAGACTTCAGAAAAGCGGGATCAAACTTCGATATCGGCGATTTTGTTCATCACAAAGTAGCCGGCTGCAATCATCAAGCCGCCACACCCTAGCAGGCTTAAGCCGCAAGTACGGCTCTCTGGTTCAAAGAATTTCATCATGTACGGTCGGTTCACACCCCACAGGATGAGCGAAAGAATAACTGGCAAAATGGAAAGGAAACGTCCTGAATACATTACCTGTGAAGTCAACACTCGAATTTCACCTTTGATGCGAATACGTTCACGAATCGTAAAGGAAATCGTATCCAATATTTCCGACAAGTTACCGCCGACTTCTCGTTGTACGTTGATAGCGGTAACAACCAGATCCAAATCATCGCTCGGCACGCGTCGAAGCAGGTTGTCCAGTGCCCGCTCCATGGGGACGCCAAGTTGCATTTCTTGTACCACACGTCGGAATTCATCAGAGATGGGTGGTGGTAGTTCTTTGCTAACCGCTTCCATTGCCTGCATAGTCGAATAGCCAGCGCGCAAACCATTCACCATTAAGGTCAACATATCAGGCAACTGATCGTTAAAACGCCGTAACCGCTTACCCTTTTGGGAATTAAGATAAAATCTAGGACCTAACGTACCGGTTAAAATTGCCCCAAGTACCACTATCAGAATGGTTGTCAGTCTATTTTCGCCGCGCGCAAAGAAGAAGTAAGATAGCACGCCTCCCAAAAAGCCAATGATAATCTGCAGAGCAATAAACTCACCCGGTTTGAGTTTGATATCTGCCTGTGCTAACACCTTAGCAAGGCGATCTCCACGACTGGACCTTTCGACCTGGCGATTTATCCAGTCCGTCAGGAGGCCGCCATCTCTCTTGGCCTCTTCAGCGGCTTCTTTAATGGTTTCCTCGTCAAGGTATTTTCCCAGACGGTCTTCCACCAGAGAGTGTTCGCTACGCGCCGAAATTACTGCCCCTATAATCAACAATAACAGCGCTGTAGCACCACCTATTACCAAAAATAGCGTCATAAAGCAGGTGCTCCTTCCCGAACGTGCGCATCAGCGTTTTCGCCCAATACCAAAAATAGATGGGGGCAAATGAATGCCACTGGCTTCCAGTTTATCCATAAATTTCGGGCGCAATCCCGTTGGGCGCAATCGGCCAACAACCTTACCCTGTTCATAGCCCACTTGCTCAAACATAAATATATCCGTCATTGTGATGATATCGCCTTCCATGCCGGTAACCTCGGTGATATTTACTACTCGACGGCTACCATCTCGCATACGCTCCTGGTGCACTATCAAATCAATAGCGGATGCAATCTGTTCGCGAATAGCACGCTGCGGCAAATCTATTCCGGCCATCAGAGCCATCGTTTCCACACGGGCCAGGGTGTCGCGTGGGGCGTTAGAGTGGGCAGTGGTCATTGAACCGTCGTGGCCGGTATTCATGGCCTGAAGCATATCAAGGGCTGCGCCATCGCGAATCTCACCTACGATAATGCGATCAGGACGCATACGCAGGGCATTTACCACCAAATCGCGAATAGTAACTTCGCCTTTGCCTTCAATGTTGGGTGGACGTGACTCCAATGTGACGACATGTTCCTGCCGCAATTGCAACTCTGCAGCGTTTTCGATAGTTAGAATCCGTTCATCACTAGGAATAAAAGCGGACAAGATGTTGAGCAAAGTGGTTTTACCGGAACCAGTACCTCCAGAGATCACGATATTCAATCTGGATTTGACACATGCTTCCAAAAATGCCACGGCTTCATCGGTCAAAGTGCCAAGTTGAATGAGTTGCTCAACCGTCAGCGGGTTTTTGAAGAATTTACGGATAGTAAGCACTGGCCCAACCAGAGATAGCGGTGGAATAACAGCATTGACACGCGAACCATCTGGCAAGCGGGCGTCTACATAAGGTTGCGATTCGTCAATGCGACGTCCCATTGGAGCAACAATGCGGTCAATGATGCGCGTTACGTGTTCATCACTCTCAAAGGTAATCGGCACTCGATGCAAGCGCCCTTTACGCTCTACATAGATGTTTTTTGCACCATTGACCATAACTTCAGTAATCTCTTCATCTTCCAGCAACGGCTGCAGTGGGCCAAATCCCAGGATATCTGCCGCAATTTGCTCGAAAAGTCGATGCTTTTCTGGGCGGGTCAAAATGATGTTTTCTTCTGAAAGCACTTGCTCAAAAAGTTCCTGGATGGTGCTTCTTACTTCACTAACCCGTGAGACATCCATTGATGGATCGATTTCGGCTAACAGGCGATTCTGCACACGGTTTTTAATATCTGAAAGTTTATCACGCTGAGTCGTAGCACTAGGGGGCACCACCCGCCGGGATTGCAAGGCACCCAAACCACCTTTCGCACCAGCCTCGCCGGTGGTACTATCTTTATTTTCTTTAGCCTTTTCCCCACCTTGATTTTTCTCAATCCTATTAAGTAAGGACATAAAACGTACCTCCTGCCACTAATCAAAACCTCTAAATTCCACTTTGCGCTTTTTCCAGTTCTGTTAATTTTCGTCGTATTTCACCGGCCAAGGCCAGAATGCGCTGCGCCAACGGATTAGATTTATCTTTAAGCATAAAAGGAATGCCTCGATTTACAGCAGGCACTACAATGCTACGCTCTAACGGAATAACACCACTTACCGGAAGGCGGAAGTTTTCGCTTATACGCTCTGGGGTAATTCCTGCAATTCGACGATCAAACATATTGACCGTCAGAAAAACCCGCTCACGCTCAATTTTCATTACATCCAATAGATCCAAAAAGATACGCGCACTCTTAATGGACGGGATATCTTGTGTGGTAATTAATACCACCGCATCCATTTCATCTAAGGCACTAATTACCGGATCTGTAAGTGTAGATGAACTATCTACGATAATATAAGAAAACATGCGTCGCAAGTATTGCAAAATTTTAGTAATTTGCTCCCCGGTAATATTTTCTGCATACTCTGGACGAGTCGGGGCCGCCAATACTTTAACGCCAGATGCATTGTGTGTAATTAAAACTTCTTCTAACACCTCGTTCTCTAATTCATCTACCCTAGGTGCCAGATCTAAGATGGTGTTACGGGGCTGTTCATTAAGAAAAACACCGACATCTCCAAATTGAAGATTAACGTCCACAAGCACCGTTGGTGTATCAGGATTGTGAAGGGTAATGGCTAAATTGGTTGCCAGCGTTGTACATCCGACGCCTCCTTTAGGGCTATAAACCAGGATAACCTTTCCTTGCCGAGAGGGACCTCCCGTTGCTACACTACTACCTCCCCCTGTGGTCACTGCAGCAACTGCTTCTAATTTGCTCTTTTCGGCTAGTGCCATCTTTCCTGCACGGCGAATGGCGGCGGTCAATTCATCCACGGTAGGAGGTTTTGCCAAGAAATCCCGTGCTCCAGCCATCATGGCACGACGCATGTAGTTCGGATCATTCTGTACCGATAAAATGACAATTTGCACATAAGGTAAGATCTGTTTGATTTTCTCAGTAGCGGTAATGCCATCCATGTCCGGCATGTTGATATCCATCAACACAACATCCGGCCTGGTTTCTTTTGTTAGTTGGATCGCCTCTTTCCCACTACGCGCCGCCCCTACAACTTCTACATCATTTTCAAACTGTAATAACTTACGAATATTTTCTCGTGTTTCTGCAATATCATCAACGATTAGAACTTGAATTTTTTCATTGCTCATGCGTCGGCTCCATGCAAACGAGGTTGACCTCGAAATTGGCAAGGCATACTATCTACTCTAAATTATACACTGATATCCTATCGAAAGCACGCTTATCTTTACGAGTATCCTTGCGCACCTTGACATTCCCTAAAGACAACAAACCGATAGAATTACTGGGAAAGGGGTACACCCTCCAACCTAACCCCTTTCCCAGCATCACGGCTTTATCAAATAGTGCAAACTCGGCTAGGGCGCCGGTGTTGGTAGCGGTTTATCATTTGGTAATTCGGGAGCCAGCAACTCATCCACACTCGGTTCCATACCATAAGGCTGTCGTGCCGGGACCGGAACATTGTATGTATCCATGAAATACTGTAAAGTTACCGGCTGCGTGGGAATGATGTCGTTATTTTCAGTAGCCGCCGAGCGCAGCGCCAATGTCAACTCTGCGCCACCGTAAATGAGGAAATTCAATGTCACAGCATCCTGAGGAGAAACGATCAATGTAATGATGTCTGGGGGGCGAACAACCGTTTGTTGCGTCGTCTGCTGGTCAGTAGCCGTTGGTTCTTGACCGGGAGTGCCCACTGTCGTGCCTGGCTCTGCGCCCGCAGGGGCCGCTACATTTTGAGCGTTATTCGCCTGTGCCTGTTCTTCCTCTTCTGTCAAGAAATTCCCAACTTTCAGCACAATGACATCTCGCATAATGGCCTGACTCACCATACGAGGGCGCTGAGACTCCGAGGGCAATACATAAAACGGTTGGCCTAACACTGGATCAATCTCGGTACGCCCCAAGATGGCAGAACGTCCTCCCCCAACAATTTGAGCAGCAAGATTCGCAGTAGTCCCTTTGATCAACCCCGTGGAATTATCCACTTCACCAGCCGAACCAGCCTGTGCCTGGTACTCCACATTGCCGGGGCTAACCACACCTGCGGTCAAATCGGGCAAAACGCTCTGAAAATCTTGATCCAGGTCTACCAATAATAACGTGGCAATGATGTCCACATGATCACCACGGCGCGGTGCGTAGGAAACTGCAGAAAGTCTGCTAATTGGGATGGACACAGCCACCTTGCCTGGCGGGATAACTAGCGCAGAATCAGAACCGGCCAATGGCAGCGCCTGGTCGGAGGTGAGTAACACAGCCTTAGTCAACAACATTCCCGCATCCAGATCAAACTTGGCCTTGGTGCCTACAACGAGCGCAAGATCATCAAACATGGTGTCTGCGATAAAGGTCTCTTCCGGCACCATAATCGTTGTCAACATATTTTCGGTCAGCACGTCTCCACGCTTAACCGGCTGAGCCAAGACTACCGCACTCTTTTGTGGCACCGGCGTGGGTACCGCGCCCGCTGGAGGTGTCCCTTGTCCACCCCCTATTGTCAACCGGGGCAACAATACAGCAACGGCAATCAAAATAACAATGAGCAACACTCCCAACAAGAGAAAAATTCTTCCTCGACGCATTAGGGCCTCCAATTTATGCCTGGTATCTTGGGAAACAAGAGTGTAAACCGATTGGCCAACAGCCTAGAGAAAGCCGGTTCGTTAGCCATACTTATTTGCTATAATACGCGTTTTGGGGGCGAAAGTCAATGTCTCTTTAGTACTTGTTAAAAGATTGCACATAACCAACGCCTACCCAAGAACTTCACTACATATAGTCTACCCGATTATGTGAACCTTGACCAGTCAACAACATGATAATTTCATCAGATTAAGGTATCTGATCTAAATGTAGTTTTTCATAGGGTTTCTCCTCACTGCAAAACGGCTCGTCGAGATGAAAA
>DYKW01000197.1 GCA_020722405.1 Anaerolinea thermophila | reverse complement strand
TTCCCGTTCTGTCATCTCAGCGCTCTCTGCGTTCTCGGCGGTAAACAAATACTTTTCCTCATAGAACAGGAGGTCACATGAAATCCGAAAAAGTTTGGATGGATGGGCAATTGGTGCCTTACGAACAGGCAACGGTGCCGATTTTGACACCTACCCTGCATTATGGCCCCGGTGTTTTCGAGGGGATTCGCGCCTACGTTACCCCCGAGGGCACCGGCGTCTTCCGGTTACGGGAACACCTGAAACGGTTCCTGGACTCCATTCATATTTTGGGGGTGCGAGATTACTCCTATAGTGTAGAAGACCTACGGGCGGCCGTCCATCAGGTCATCAAGGCCAACGGTTTTCAGAGTTGCTATATCCGCCCTTTGATGTATCTCAAAGGCCCAATGGGGTTGGATATGGATAAATCTGTCCCTGCTACGGCGGTCATTGCCTGGGAGTGGGGGCCTTATCTGGGTGAAGAAGCCCTTGAAAAGGGCGCGAATCTGATGGTTTCTTCTTTCACTCGTCTGCATCCCAATATTGCGATGACCAAAGCCAAAATCACAGGTAATTACGTCAATTCAATGTTGGTAAAGACGCTGGCATTGCGCTCCGGTTACGATGAGGCGGTTATCCTAGACCCCCAAGGGTTTGTAGCCGAATGCACGGGGGAAAATATTTTTATGGTTCGCCGCGGAACCGTTTTCACGCCGCCGTTGACAAATGCGCTGGAAGGCATTACGCGCGATTCAATCCTTGTGTTAGCAAAAGACCTGGGATATCCTGTAGAAGAGATGTCTATTACCCGAGACTTACTGTACGTGGCCGATGAGGTTTTCATGACCGGTACGGCTGCCGAGGTCGTTCCTGTGCGCTCGATAGATACGCGCATCATTGGGGAGGGGCGGCGCGGTCCGATAACATCTATCTTACAGCAAGCATTTTACAAAAATCTACGCGGGGAGGGTAAGTTCTCCAAGCAGTGGCTGGATATCGTTGACTGACGAGAAATGACCTGCCGGGCAGGAGGTTGATTATCAGGCCAACCTCCTGCTTTTGTTGCACCAGGCAATATTAACACATCTCTAACGTAACAATTGCTTCTCGAAATGCATCTCACGGGTACAATATATGCTGAAAGTATCTTAACTCAAAACCTAAAATCGAGAGGAGATTTTGTATTATGAGTGACCAGACTACCAAGATTCAACCTTTAGGCAACCGTGTTCTGATTCGCCCCCTGGAAGAGGGGACGACCCGCACCAGCACAGGTATTTACATTCCAGAAACGGCTAAAGAAAAGCCGCAGACCGGCGAAGTCATTGCAATCGGCGATGATGAGGACATCAAAGTCAAAGTTGGGCAAAAAGTTTTGTTCCCCAAATACACCGGCACCGAAATCAAATTTGATGGCGTAGACTACTTGATCATGGATGCGGGTGACGTATTGGCCATCCTGAACGAGTAGGTTAATGAATGAATTCCAACCCACCATCTTCTGATTTCTCAGCATCGTCGGGTGAACCGTTGGGGCGTCCTCGCGTGCTCGTTTTGGGTTCTGGCCCGGCAGGTTTGTCTGCTGCACTCTACGCTGCACGTGCAGACCTAAAACCTCGGGTGCTGGTCGGCATGCAACTTGGCGGGCAGGTCAGTTTGACCCATGTGGTGGAAAACTACCCTGGTTTCCCTGAAGGGGTTGGCGGTGTCGAGCTGGTAGAGTTGTTCCAAAAGCAGGCCGAGCGCTTTGGTGCGAGTCTGGAAATGGATACCGCTACCGCCGTTGACCTTTCCCAACGCCCCTTTCGGGTGAAAACGTATGCCGGAGAGTACCTGGCAGATACCCTCATTATCGCTACCGGTGCGACGCCGCGCCATCTAGAAGTGCCCGGCGAAAGCGAACTGACCGGTCTTGGTGTCTCCTACTGTGGTACTTGCGATGGTTGGTTTTTCAAGGATAGGGATGTAGTTGTGGTTGGCGGTGGTGATAGCGCCTTGGAAGAAGGCCTGTTCCTGACACGCTACGCATCGTCCGTGACCATTGTCCATCGTCGCGATGCCTTACGAGCCAGCACTATCTTGCAACGACGTGCTCGCGAAAACGAGAAAATTTCCTTCATCTGGAACACCGTTGTCACTGAAATCGTAGGTCAAGACAAAGTAGAGGCTGTGCGCCTCAAAGATGTCGTCAGTGGTGAAGAACGATTGCATCCTACGGATGGTGTCTTCATCTTCATTGGACATACACCCAATACTGAGATATTCCAGGGACAATTGGAAATGGATGAAGGCGGATACATCGTCTCCGACAACTTCATGCAAACCAGTACCCCAGGGGTTTTTGTGGCCGGTGAAGCCACCGACCCCCATTTTCGGCAGGTGATTGTCTCTGCCGGCATGGGAGCCGCAGCGGCGATTCAAGCGACGCATTACCTGGAAGAAAACGCCTGAGCGTTCAAGATTCCCCGTCCAAAGAAAAAATGGACGGGGAATTTTTTGTACTGGTTGTGTTGGTTCAAGAACACCTGGGCGTTTCCACATTAAAAACGCTGATTTTATGAGGGCTTATCCTCACTGATCTGAAAATAGATTTTCATGTCTGGTGGTGAAAATTATTTTTCATGGCGA
>DYKW01000016.1:6797-17618 GCA_020722405.1 Anaerolinea thermophila | reverse complement strand
CTATCGTCCCCACGTTCAAATGCGGTTTGCTGCGATCAAATTTCTGCTTGCCCATAAAATTTTCTCCTCATCAAGGTAGTCACGGTTTATGATTCGGTGACGAGAGCCCCCAATGGGATTTGAACCCATGACCTCACCCTTACCAAGGGTGCGCTCTGCCAACTGAGCTATGGGGGCTTACGGCGCAACGCTAACGGACTTACCGGATGGCCCGTCAGCGCGACCCTTCCCGTCCGCCAAAATGCGGACAGTGGGCAGGGACGGATTCGAACCGCCGAAGGCGTCTGCCAGCTGATTTACAGTCAGCCCCGTTTGTCCACTTCGGTACCTGCCCAAAAATAATTTTGCCAGTCGGCTTGACCGATCACCTGGCAAGCCGACGATGGGACTTGAACCCATAACCTACCGCTTACAAGGCGGTTGCTCTGCCGATTGAGCTACGTCGGCGTGCGGTTAAGCGCAGGGCATTATACCAGATGCACTTTGCCACCGCAAGGCTTAGAAAAGTATTTTCCCAGCGGGGCTGGAGTTTATCAGTTTTTTGGACGCGCGTCAATGATTTTCATGAAAATTTTCTGGTTTGCCATGCCAAATACAAAGCAACCGATCCAGCAGTGGCCGCGTTAAGCGATTCTATTTTGCCTCGCATGGGTAGCCGCAACAAAATATCGCAAGTGCGCTTCACCAAAGGGCGCATCCCTTGCCCTTCGTTGCCCACTACCAGTACCAGCGCGCCATCCAAACGAACGTCCGTCAATACGCTGGATTCCGGGCCGCTATCCAAACCAACTACCCACACATTCTGCTCCTTGAGATTGTTCAGAGCCTGCACCAAGTTGGCCTGGGCAATCAGTACATGCTCACTGGCCCCTGAGGATGATGTTACTACTGCTGGCGTAACGGTAGCCGTATTTCGCAAAGGCAAGATAACACCGTGCACTCCGCAAGCATCTGCTGTCCGCAGTAATGTGCCCAAGTTCTGAGGGTCTTGCAACGCATCTAAGACCAAAATAAACGGCTGTTCACCAACATTTTTTGCATGCTCCAAAATGTCGAACAAAGTGACATACGGGTACGCGCTAACTTGCACAGCGATGCCCTGATTGGCAATTGGAGAAAGGGCGTCTAGTTGCTGGCGGGGCACAAAACGCACAGGAACACCTTGGGGTTTAGCCAAATGCAAAGCATCAGCAATACGTCCTTTGTGCTGGATACCCTCGGCAATATGCAAAACAAAACTTCGCCGCCTACCGGCACGTAGGGTTTCATATACAGGTTGGCGACCAACAATCCATTCTCGCACGGAAGATTACTCCCAATGCCAGGTGGTGCCAGCCTTGCTGTCTTCCAGCACCACGCCTAATGCCTTAAGACGATCACGCACCATATCAGAGAGCGCCCATAATTTTTGTGCGCGCAATTCTTTACGCACATCTAATAACAATTCGATAAACGGTTCAGTTGCTACAAGAGTGTCTGCTTCGTCCTTCATTTCCAGGCGCAATCCCAAAATCGACGTCAGAGAACGTAGTAATTGCTGCGCCGGAGAAAGAAATTCAGCGACTACACCGGCATCTCGTGCCTGGTTGATGGCACGCACCAATGCAAATAGGTGGCCCAACACCCCGGCTGTATTAAAGTCATCATCCATGGCCTCTTCGAATTTGGCACGCGTGATCTCTGTTTGGTGTTGTAGGGCATCTACCTGCTCGCCAGAATGCAGATCAGCATGTGGTAATGCCGGCCGCAGAGCACCGTACAACCGCTCCAATGCTTTTTCTGCTTGCGCAATGACATCATCATTAAAAGTCAAGGGATTGCGATAACTGGAATTCAAGATCATCATGCGCAACACATCTGGATCGTGTGCAGATAAGAACTGCTCAATCGTCACCAGATTGCCCAGAGATTTAGACATTTTCTCGCCGGAAAATTGCAACATGCCGTTATGTACCCAATAACGAGCAAAAGGCTTGCCGGTAAAACTTTCGCTTTGGGCGATTTCATTTTCATGATGAGGGAATATAAGATCATTACCACCACCGTGAATATCAATTTGCTCGCCCAAATGCGCCAAGTTCATCGCCGAGCATTCAATATGCCAGCCAGGACGACCCGGTCCCCAGGGGCTATCCCAGGCCGGTTCACCAGGCTTGGAGGCCTTCCACAACGCAAAATCCATTGGGGATACTTTACGATCATCGACATCGATACGAAAGCCTGCCTGCATGTCTTCCAATTTTCGGCCAGAGAGTTTGCCATAATCATCATCACTGGTTACCCTGAAATACACATCTCCATCTACAACGTAGGCATGTCCTTTGTCAATCAATCCTTGCACCATATCAATGATTTGGTCAATTTCATGGGTAGCCCGCGGCTTAAAGGTCGCCGGCAGGATATTCAAATCTTCTAGATGCCGGTCAAATTCCCGCATATATTGTTCAGCCAAATCCATCGGGTCGCGGTTTTCGCGCTGAGCACGCAGGATGATTTTGTCATCCACGTCTGTGTAGTTCATGACATGCAATACTCGATAACCTTTGTATTCTAGGTATCGGCGGATGATATCAAAAACCAACGCCGACATAGCGTGTCCAACATGGGCTTTGTCGTAAACCGTTGGACCGCAGACATACATGCGTACAACGCCTGGTTCAAGCGTCTCAAATTTTTCTTTAGTACGCGATAGTGTGTTGTAAATACGCAAAGTCATAGTTAGAGAGACTCCTTATTTTTGGGGGTCACGCGGGCAAAAATCATCCGCCCAGCAGAAGTTTGCAAAACTTTGGTGACAACAACGTGTGTAAGCATACCAATAAACGGCTCACCGTCTTCAACCACTACCATCGTGCCATCGTCCAGATATCCAATGCCTTGTCCTGGCTCCTTCCCAACCTGGATGATATTCACATCGAAAATTTCACCAGGCAAAAGAACAACTTTAACGGCATTCGCCAAATCGTTGATATTCAGCACTGAAACGCCCTGCAATTCAGCAACCCGATTGAGGTTGTAATCATTTGTCAAGATGGGACATTTCAAGCGACGCGCCAAAACCACCAGTTTGGCATCCACTTCACGCGTGTCTTCCGCATCCAAATCAACAATGCGCACAGGTATATCGGGAAGTTTTTGGAGTTCGCTTAGTACTTCCAAACCACGACGGCCACGCTGCCGACGAAGGTTATCTGCTGAATCGGCCACATATTGCAATTCGTTGAGCACAAAACGCGGAATGAGAAGTTCTCCCATTATAAAACCGGTTTTAGCAATGTCTGTAATGCGACCATCAATAATAACGCTGGTATCCACCAAAATTGGAGTGGATCGTATTATGGCACTTGCTTCTTCAGAAATGCGCCCGGAGAAAATGCTCGCTAACGTCTGAAAGATGTCATCAGCACGCATAGAAAAAAGAACAACCCCTAAATAACTAAACAGCAATACTGCAAAAAAAGGCAAAAAATCTTTCAGAGGGGGCGGTAACTGCACAAGAGGAAAAGTTACCAATGCAGAGACCAACAACCCAGCCCCTAAACCAGCCATGCCGGCCAGTAATTTACGTGCTGAGAGTTCAATCAGTTTGGCACGCAAGGCACGAATAGGGCGTACGGTAAACCATGGCGTAGCAATGAGTCCAACCAACGCGCCTACCAACGCAAAGACTACCGCATACAGTTGTGGCTCTGCGACCAATCGTCCCAGTAATACCCCAACATATATGCCTCCCACAGAAAATACAATCATACCTATTAACCGAGCAATAAATTCTACACTCACAATAAAGTCTCCCTGGTCTATGCCAAATACAAACAAGAATAAGAACTACTGAAAACTATCGAGTATAATGTTTCGGCCTTATAACATAAGCTATAAGGGCCTCAATTGTACTATAACCCACCCATTTCTTTTCTTGGATTTTCTGTGAACCAACGAAATTTAGACAAAGCCGCGTTACGCGGCGAACCATCTTACGTCTGGCGCGCCGGACAAGAACGCCGCCTGCATTTGATTCGGCAAGCTGCGGGCACGCGCATGCAAGGTCGTATTTTGGAAAACGGCTGCGGCGTAGGAATGTATGTCGAACATATGCAACCCGATGGTGGCACAATTATCGGATTGGAATATGACTTTCCACGCGCTGTAGAAGCGCATCTCCGCTCTGAGCACATTTTATGTGCAGCTGGGGAAATGTTACCTTTTCCATCGGCACATTTTGACCTGATTTTAAGCCATGAGGTTATCGAACATGTGCAAGATGACCTCCTGGCCATTGCAGAAATGGTGCGCACACTCAAACCTGGTGGACGCATTGTGCTCTTTTGCCCTAATCGCGGTTACCCTTTCGAAACACATGGCATTTACTGGCGTGGTCGATATCATTTTGGCAACAAGCCATTCGTGAATTACCTCCCTCGTCCCTGGCGCGACCGGTTTGCGCCACACGTACGTATCTACACAAGTAAAGACCTGGAAACCTTGTTCGATGGCCTGCCGGTGCGCTTCATCACTCGCACAGTTATCTTTGGTGCCTACGACAACATCATCGCCCGTTACCCCGCCCTGGGAAAGGCCTTGCGCGCAGTGTTGCAAGCATTGGAACACACACCGCTGCGCGTTCTGGGGCTTTCTCATTTCTGGGTCATCGAAAAGACGTAAAGCGGCACGGAAAAAGTTACTCTTCTACCGCCGCCGTGCTCAAATCAACTACGAAACCCTAGGGTACTGGACCTTCAGGGGCGAGCAACACCCCAAAAAAAGCCGGCCACCTATGGGGCCGGTTCTTTTTCCCGAAAGTCGTAAATACCGTCCACGATTGGCCACTTATGGCCGCAGTCCTGACAACTCAAGGTGTCGGGAGTTTCATCCAACGAAGTAGAACCACACTTCAGGCAACGGAAAAACCCATCGACAACCGGTTGGGTATCTCCAATGGCTCTGGAAAGGGTAAACACACTGGGGCTAAGTTGCCACCAGTTGCCGGTCAGTTGTGCTAATGAGTCCATTGCGACCAGTAGAGAAGTGGGGAATATCCGTTTGAGCAATCCCAAACGAAAATGAGAAACGGTCAGCTGTCGCTGCAAGGCAAAACCGTTTTCCTCCAGGTAGCGGCGCACAGCCGCGGGATGAAAGTCGAAGTTCAGGGGTACAAATTCAACCGGTTCTTTCTGGAATGGTGACCAGTCTTGACGGCGAAGGATGTAGCGCAGAATGGCCTTCAGGTTTTGTTTGTTGGCATATTCCAAGATAAAGATCGCATCGCACCGCAAGACGCGGCGGATTTCTCGCAACGCCAGGGGCGCGTCTGCCATGTGATGCAAAACTCGAATCATGGTGACCGCATCACACAACCCACTAACAAAGGGTAGGCGGTACACATTAGCAGCCACGTAGATATAGCGCTTATCGCGTCCCAAGCGCGCTTGCGCTTGTTGCAATTGGGTCAGCGAGTAATCCATCACAATAATGCGCTTGAAGCCACGATAGCGAGGGGTGTTCCGCCCGGCACCGGCACCGATTTCTAACAGCAAATCGCCACCTTCAGGGGGTAACAGACGCCGCAGGGCCACAGATTCTGCGCCATCTTCATAAGCCCGTCCACCGGCATCCCAAAACGTGGCTTGGTAGTCAGAACCTTCATAATCACACACAGGGGGAATTTGTTCACTCATAAGCACTCCTTACAGAAGCAAGTATACCCTAAAGCCATTTTTGCGTTACAATGTGAGCATGAACGCAGAAAACGTTTCTATACCTCAAGAAATTGATCTGGCGGCCTTTATTTCTCAGGAGGCACATGACCTGAAGTCGCCTTTTAACCGTATTTTGGGATTCACGAAAATGATTCTCAAAGGGATGGATGGCTCGTTAACGGATTTACAGCGTGAGGACCTGACCACGGTATATCAAAACAGCGAGCAAGCCCTTGCTTTCACCAGCAATCTAGTGGATATGGCCCGCTTAAGCCGTGGTGAAAAAACGCCCGAATTACAACCTTGTCAACTTCACAATATTTTCTCTCGTGCGGTGGAACCTTGGCGCGGCCATTTCGATGAGCAATCTGTACCGCTAGAAACTAACTTGCCCGAAACTCCCATCAACTTGCAAGCCGACCCAAACATGCTTTCCCTGGCCTTCCGTCACATGCTCTCTTATGTTGCCACGTGGATTCAAAAACCGGGTCAGGTGAAGGTACAAACTGAAATCGTTGATGGATATGCCATCTTGCATATCACCGGCCATGGCAAAAAAGACATTGCCGCCCCGCAAATGGAACTAACCATGTGGGCATTCGTTGCAGGACGCATTCTGGCGTTACACCACGGCGACCTGCAAGCAACACACTCGGAAGAAGCCATTACTTTCGACGCCAAATTGCCAATCGGCTAACGATCCCCTGCTCATTAACAAAAAATAGTAAGGTATCATCTCAAAAATTCGGGGTAACGGTTTGCTATTTTAACACCAAGACGCAGAGCCGCACAGAAGATTACGTTTTAAGTCGCGTAGTCGCTTGGTCACGTAATCGGGTAGTCGGGTGGTAGTAGGGGCGAAAGATTTTCGCCCACGCCTGACGGCTGAAGGCTAAAAACTGACGGCTGACGGCTGTAACCTGTCATCTGCCTTTGCGCCTTCGCGACTTTGCGTTAAGGTTTTAGGCTGCCCCAAAATTTAAGAAGACACCCTCACGCCCCCTTTAAAAAAAGTGCCCCTACTCGATAGTAGGGGCACTTTTAATTTTAGAGAGTCCTCTAGTCGGCTGCAGCAATCAATTTTTCAGCGCCAGCGGGAAAGACACCATCACCATTGTAACCACGCCCAAGCGCCAGATACCAGAATCCCATGTTGCGTACCGTTTGAGGATCATAAATATTGCGGCCGTCCAACAAGTTAGGGGTATGCATGATCTTGCGAATACGCGCCAGGTCTAATGACTTGAATTCATTCCATTCGGTCACGACAACCAGGGCATCTGTGCCTTCAGCCATAGTATAAGGATCGGGGAACATTTGTACATCGGGCAGAATGGCCTGGGCATTTTCCATTGCTACCGGGTCGTAGGCACGCACCTGTGCCCCAGCGGCTAATAGTGTATTCGCAATATCAATCGAAGGCGCTTCGCGCATATCATCTGTATTCGGTTTGAAAGCCAAACCCAGCAAGCCAATCGTCTTGCCTGCCAAGTCACCCACGAGTTCTCTAACTTTTTGGACAACAAACTCGCGGCGGTCTGCGTTGATTTCCATCACCGCGCGCAGCAATTGTGGGTGTTTGCCTTTTTCAGCGGCCATGTGCGCGAGTGCCAACACATCCTTTGGAAAACACGAACCGCCATACCCCAACCCGGCATCTAAAAAGTGCGGGCCAATACGTTTGTCGTATCCCATACCCACGGCGACTTCCTTAACATCGGCACCCAGGGCCTCGCAAATATTAGCGATTTCGTTGATGAAGGAAATTTTCGTCGCCAGGAATGCGTTGGAGGCATATTTGATCATTTCCGCAGTACGCAAATCCGTAATTACGATGGGAGCGCGTAATGCCAAATGCAATTGAGCTACCTTTTCCGCTGCTTCTCGGTCTAGCGAACCCAACACTGTGCGGTGCGGATTCATAAAGTCGGCAATTGCAGAGCCTTCACGCAAAAATTCAGGACAAGAAACTACCGCGAAAGGAAGGGGACGCGGTTGATAGCGTTTGACAATTTCTGCCACCCAATCGCCAGTACCCACCGGAACAGTGGATTTATTGATAATAATCATCTCATGGGGCATATTCTCAGCAATCGAGCGCGCGGCAGCAGCCACATATCGCAAATCAGCCTCCCCATCCACTCCAGAAGGCGTGCCTACGGCGATAAAGACAAATTCGGCGCTCTCCAGTGCCTCGTCATACTTCGTCGTGAAGAGCAACCGTTTTGAACGCATATTACGTTCTACAAGTTCTTCCAATCCGGGCTCATAAATGGGCATAATGCCCTGTTTCAACCCCGCAATGCGCTCTTCATTGATATCCAGCGCAGTGACGCGGTTACCTAAATCGGCAAAACAAGCCGCCGTCACCAGGCCGACGTACCCAACGCCTATGACTGCAATTTCTTTCATGAGTGAAAACCTCCTAATATTTTGGGAAAATTGGCGAGAATGCTGACCATTACAACCAGTTATACAAAGCAAACCGGCATTGTTTCAATAGAATGCCATAATCTTACCATGCGTTTCCCGTCTATTCGCCTAACAAATTTCCAAAGTGGAGAACGACAGAGGTCATTTATAGGTTGTGACCTCTGTCACTAGGAATTCAGACAAAGACAACCTAAAATGAGTCCATATATTATGGCTTTTTGTATCTATTTAGTGTGACAATGCCACATTTTCGTAGCACATTCTTTGCGGCGAAGCAATTCCCTTGCAAGCCGGGATCTCCGCCCAGGATAGGCGCTTCGCTTGCAGTGGTAGAAAGCATAAGATGGAACGAATGCTTAATTTGACATTGCCAAACGAGTAAGGATTACT
Source organism: Anaerolinea thermophila (assembly GCA_020722405.1). Lineage (GTDB taxonomy): Bacteria > Chloroflexota > Anaerolineae > Anaerolineales > DRKV01 > DRKV01. Next base: position 9,099 of record DYKW01000016.1, on the reverse strand, counting down.
GTGCAATACCCTGTGGGATTTCACACTTTTTTGAGGACAATGCTATGCAAATCACTCGTCAAGCCGATTATGCCACTCGAGCCATTTTACATTTGGCTCGTTTGCAACCTGGAGAGCGCACTTCTACCAGTCAAATTGCCACCGAGCAACATATTCCACCTTCTTTTCTCGCCAAGATCATTTCACAACTTTCTATCGCCGGCTTGCTGCACACTACTCGTGGGGCACGCGGCGGCGTGGCATTGGCACGTCCTGCCAGCGAAATCACTTTATTGGAAGTCGCTGAAGCCATTGACGGCCCCATCCTGTTGAACGAATGTGTCGCTCAGAACGACGTTTGCCCTTTCCAGGACAATTGTCCATTACAACCTATATGGCATGATGCGCAACAAGAACTGGTTAAACGTCTGAGAAACACTAATTTTGGTATGCTCATCTCCACGCCTGAGACAGCCTTACACTCGGCGACTAATGATTGAGCCGGTCCATACAAATTCGCAATGGGTAAATACACCGGCAAAGGAATATTTGCCCACTTCTAAATGGGGCCTCCTGAGGGTATAATTTCTCTCTGGAGGCCTTTGTTTTTAAGGCCAAAAGGAACCGATTCCAAACCCACTATTCAAGAGGAGGTATTCATGTCCGCACCGCGCACCGTGCGCGCCCCACGTGGCACGCAACTGACCTGTAAAAATTGGTTAATCGAAGCGCCCTACCGTATGATTCAAAACAATTTGGACCCGGAAGTGGCCGAAATTCCAGAGAAACTGGTCGTTTATGGTGGACGCGGACAGGCCGCCCGCAACTGGGAGGCCTTCGATGCTATCCTGAACAGTTTGCGCAACCTGGAAGAAGATGAAACCCTGTTGGTACAATCCGGCAAACCGGTAGCCGTTTTCAAGACACACACTGACGCCCCGCGCGTCCTGATTGCCAACTCCAACCTGGTGCCTGCCTGGGCAACCTGGGAACATTTCGACGAACTAGCGGCCCGCGGCCTGATCATGTATGGACAGATGACCGCCGGTTCCTGGATTTACATCGGGACCCAGGGCATCCTGCAGGGAACCTACGAGACCCTGGGGGCGTTGGCGCGTCAACGAGGGTGGAACTCCCTCAAAGGGAAATTCGTACTCACCGCTGGTCTAGGGGGGATGGGCGGCGCTCAACCACTGGCCATCACCATGAACGAGGGTGTCGGCCTGATTATAGAGGTAGACCCCGAACGCGCTCGGCGCCGCAAGGAAATCGGCTATGTAGATGTGGTGGTTGATGAACTCGAAGAAGCCATGACTCTGGTTGAGGAGGCCCTACAGGCGCAGATTCCGCGCTCTATCGGATTAATCGGCAACGCGGCCGACATTTACCCCGAACTGGTGTTACGCGGTGTCGTGCCCGATGTCGTCACCGACCAGACCTCAGCCCACGAGGCGCTCATGTACGTCCCCAGTGGTCTGAGCGTAGCAGCCGCCGATGCGTTGCGCCGCAGCGATCCTGAAGAATACAAGCGACGTGCTCGCGCCAGCATGGCACGTCACGTTCAGGCTATGCTGGATTTAAAACGCAAAGGCGCCGAAGTCTTTGATTATGGCAACAACATCCGCCAGCAAGCCTACGATTACGGTGTAACCGATGCCTTCGAATTCCCCGGCTTTGTGCCCGCGTATATCCGCCCGTTGTTCTGCGAGGGCAAGGGGCCCTTCCGCTGGGTGGCACTCTCCGGTGACCCGGAAGACATCTACAAGACCGACCAAGCCATCATGGAACTCTTCCCCGAAGACGAACACTTGCACCGCTGGTTGCGCATGGCAAGAGAAAGAGTGCCCTTCCAGGGGCTTCCCAGCCGGATTTGCTGGCTGGGCTACGGTGAACGCGTCAAAGCAGGCCTGAAATTCAACCAAATGGTGGCCGATGGCACACTGAAAGCCCCCATCGTCATCGGGCGTGACCACCTCGACAGCGGCTCCGTCGCCTCGCCGAACCGCGAAACTGAAGGCATGAAAGATGGCTCAGATACCATTTCCGACTGGCCGATCTTGAACGCGTTGATCAACGCGGTGGGCGGCGCGACCTGGGTATCCTTCCACCACGGCGGTGGCGTCGGCATTGGATATAGCCAGCACGCCGGACAGGTCATCGTTGCCGATGGCACCCCCGAAGCGGCCGCTCGCCTACAGCGCGTGCTCACCACCGACCCCGGTTTAGGCATCGTACGTCACGCTGACGCGGGTTACGAACTGGCTATTCAGACCGCCAAGAAGCATGGCATCAAAATGCCGATGTTGAAGTAGTCGTTTAGTCG
>DYKW01000016.1:0-6697 GCA_020722405.1 Anaerolinea thermophila | reverse complement strand
TAGTCGTTTAGTCGCGTAGTCGCGTAGTCGTTTAGTCAGGGTTCAACAGGCAGCAGAGGCGGCTCCCACGCCGCCGGGTAGTTGGATGGGCATGCAACCGACGTGCAATCGACGTGCAACCGGCTTCCAACCGGTTGCGGCTACCCGCTGAATGCTGAAGGCTGACGCCTGTTGCCTATCGCTGCGCCTTCGCAATGACAAGCAAGAATTGCGCCCCCTGAACGGTCACAAAAAGCCCTGAGCATGAAAACATCTGCCCCGTCTCTCAATCTGGAAGATGGAGCATGTTTTCTTTACAAAATAAGTTGCATCCGAGTTGTTTTTCCGCTACACTTTAGATGTGTAATTGTCACATTTACTTGAGATGAGTCTTATCCCCCAAATTACACTCGTAGTGTCTTTCACATTCAAAGGAGTTTCCCATGCTGGCCGTCATCTCCGATCTGCATCTGACGGATGGAAGTACCGGCACGACCATCGCGACAGATGCCTTCTCAATTTTTGCCGAACACCTGCGTGATATGGCCTATGCTGCCTCATGGCACAGTGATGACCATTACCGCCCGATTGAGGAAATTCACCTGATCTTACTGGGCGATATCTTCGATCACCTGCTCTCTACCCAATGGGTAGACGAATCGCCACAACATGTGCATCCCTGGGATTCGCCACAAGACCCGACTTTCATCAACAAAATCAACAGCATTAACCGTGCCATTTTGGCCCGCAATGCTGAATCCTTTGCGGTGTTAAAGCACATGAGCACCGGCGAGAAAATCACCTTGCCACCGGCTACCGCCAGTGGTCGCCCGGCCATGAATGCAAAGCGCCTGCCGGTACGGGTACACATCCACTATATGGTTGGCAACCACGATTGGTATTTCCATCTGCCCGGCACCGCCTGGGATGCCCTGCGCAGCGAAGTTGTCGAGGCCCTGGGGTTGGCCAATCCCATAACGCCTTTTCCACACGCCATTGAAGAAACCCCAGCACTCCAGGCTATTTGCCTGGCGCACCGACTGTACCCGCGCCACGGCGACATTTACGACGGCTTCAACTACGATCCTCAAGCCGGACGTGATGCTGCCACCCTGGGAGACGCAGTGGTCGTCGAACTGGTCAATCGCTTTCCGGTTGAAATTGAACGCCGTTTCGGCGATGAACTGCCATCAGAATTTACGCTTGGACTACGTGAAATCGCCAACGTGCGCCCCAGCCTCCTCGTTCCAGTTTGGATTCACGCCCTGGCACGTGCCTCATGCAACTCAACCCAACAAGAAGCCATTAAAGCAACCTGGGACGAATTGGCGGCCAAATTCATTGAAAACCCGTTTATTCGCCGTTACGACACCCTTTACCCCCTTGATCGGGTAGACTTTATGCAAAGTGTGCTCTTTCTCTCACGCCTGACTTCCTTGCGAAGCTTTAGCAACATTGCCGAGACCTTTTACCAGAAATTCTGGAATGGCGAAGTCTCCTTTGCCCGTCACGCACTCAACGAGCCGGCTATTCGAGAGGGCTGGGCAAATTATGTGGTCTACGGACACACCCACGAGCCAGAAATCGTGCCACTGGAAGTGTACGAACTATCAGACGAGAAAAAACTCTCACAGATATACTTCAACAGCGGCACCTGGCACGCCATACACGCCATGACACTCGCCAAAAGCACCTACCCACGCTTTGTTCCCCGCCACACCATGACGTTCTTGGCCTTCTACCAGGGCGATGAACGCAAAGGGCGTCCCTTCGAAGTCTGGAACGGCAATCTGGGATGGAAGCCATGACCTTTTCTCTGTAGGACATGCCGGGGGAGACCATAGGGCGCAATAAAAATCTCGCCACAAAAGCCCAAAGATACAAAGGAAAGGTTAAAGGCTTTGCGCCTTAGCGGCTTTGCGTCAAGGCTTTTCGACACCAAGACAGTCTGCGCCATCTGTGGACAAATTCCCAACGCCAGGTATGCCCCCAAAAAGGGAGTAAATTTTGGACGAACCCTAAATTCAACGGGAAATGTTACAGATATTGTAGTTCTCCTGAATAATGCTCTGCAACAGCGCATCATCGGGATAGGCCTGGCTGACCATATCCAACACCGGCAAGGCCTGGTCACACTGATTCAGCGCTGCCAACACCGAGCCATACTGCAGGTAATAGAACGCCACCTCCACGGACGAAAGCGGCAAAGGCTGGATGGCGACCTCGTTTCCCGTAGCCTCCTTGTTCTCGGCAGCCGTACAACCCAGCACGGCACACTTCAGCACCGGCAACGCCCCCTCGTAATTGCGCGATTTGACATAAATAATGCCCAATTGTCCGTAAGTGTTGGCATCCGCAGGGTTGTAAGTGAGCGCTTTTTCGGCATTGCGAGCGGCGACGAAAAATTGGCCCATTTGACTGTACGTTTTGGCGATGTGCAAATAGGGTAGCGGGTCACGGATGCCCAGCGCTTCGTTGATTTTGGCCGCGCGTTCGAAATTCTCCAGGGCTTGTCCATACAGGTTGTCGGCGACCTCTCCGGCTGTCGCCTTGAGCGCCAGGGTGCGGTAATTCAGCCCGATAGACAGGTACAAAAACGTCATATTCGGCGCAAGTTTGCTGGCCTTGGTGTACTGCTCGATCGCCGCGCTATAAGCCCGCTGCGATTCCAGCACATACCCATACACCCGATACGCATCCATCAGATTTGGCGCAGTACGCATCGCTGTTTCGATATTTTGCTGGGCGTCGCTCCACTTTTGCAAATCAATCAGCACTTCAGCGTAGAACGTCAGCGCCAGGGGATTGTTCGGGTCGATGACCAGTGCCTGCGCGGCCTCGCGCTCCGCCATCAGCAAGAATTCTTGCGCCTTCTCACTACCGTACAGGGTCGGCGAAGCACTCCAATCAAGCACAAAGGCATACACCGCGTAGACATCGCTGTTATCCGGCGCTAGTTGGGCCGCCTCCTCTATCCAACGCTGGGCTTCCTCCAAGCGGGCACGACGCTGCTCGGTGGTTGACATCAGAGCAGAGGAATAGGTCAGCAAGCGCGCCAATTCAACGCGTGCCTGGACGTTGTTTGGCGCAATGGCAATTGCCCGTTGATAAGCGCCAATGGCGTCATCTTCCGAGTTGGGGTCATCTATCCGCCCGGCCTGCGCATACGCCTGGGCTTCCTGGATGAAGGAATTCGCAGTACGGGTAGCCGTTGGCGTGGGTAAAAACAGGGGCTGGACGGCGCCATTGGGCTGGTTGAGTTGGATCAACATCCACAACGCGGCTAGGATAAGAAACATCCATAGCAGGACGCGGTATGAACTTCCACGCTCCGCGCGTCGAAACGTCGGTTGACGACCGGTAAGTGGACGTTCAGAACGATACATATTTTTTACCTGTAAAAGCCAAACCACACCCACGCTACACGCAATCAGGGTGTTGGGGTAGGCGCAATTTCACCACAAATGGACAAGCCCTCGTTGGCGTTGAAAACCGCCGTTTCATCGGCAGAGACGACCGTCAATAGCGCCCGAAAGATTGGGATGGCTTTTTCACAACGGTTGCCGCGAGCCAGGGCTAACCCATAGGTGTAATAGTACTGGGCTGGGAAACCGTAATCCAACGGTATCCCTTCTACCACGTATCCCTCAGGCGTGGTGCCCCCGTGAATAGCAATTGCCAGATTGTCGATGGCCTTGTCGTATTCATTGTTTTCATAGTACATCAGCCCCAGATTGCCATAACGGTAGGGGTTGGTAGGTGCATCCCGCAAGGCAGTCTGTGCAGCACGGATTGCACTGCCAAACTGGCCTTGCTGCGCATACGTGCGCGCCATTTCAGTATCCGGTATATCATCCAACGGATTGAGCGCGTCCGCGCGCTGAAAGGCGCTAATTGCAGCGCTGTAATCTCCCAGAAAGCGGTAGGCACGCCCGATATTCAAATAGAGTTCCGGAATTTTTTCGTTGATATTCTTGGCAATCTCGAATTCGTCCAGTGCTTCCTGGTAGTTCGTCGTATACAAAAGCACGTAACCGCGCGCCCGGTGCGCCTCGAAAAGCGTAGGGCCGAGTTCAACCGCTTGCCGGGAGGCCTCGATGGCCATTTCTAAGTCTCCAAAGTCACCTCTATCTATCAAAATTTCGGCCTGGTATGCTAGAAAAAGTGGGTTATCCGGCTCGGCATCCAGGGCTTGCAGAATTTCGCCCTCAGCATCTGGCGAGCGCCCCATGAAATTGAGCACCCAAGCACGCACGGCGTGTCCCAGGGCATAATTTTCATTCCCCAGGAGCGAGAGTTCAGCGTTTTTGAGCGCCTCCTCGTATTGACCAGCCCATGCCTGGACACGCGCCAGCGCCACATAATTGGCACGATTCGCCGGATCCACCAGAATAGTCTGCTGATAGGCTTCAATCGCCGCGTTCAGACGGCCCTCCTGAAAGGCTTGTTCAGCCTCCGTGATATATGACTCCGGCGCCCGCGTCGGCGTAGGCGTGGGGATAAAAAGCGGGGGCGTATCAGGCACCACAAAAAAGTTGAGGTAACTGAACGCCAAAATCAAAATCACCAGGATTACGATCAACAACGGCCTGCGACGTCGCCTGCGGCGTCGTAAACTCCATTGACTTCCTTTTAGATACATGCTTCCCATCTTACCACCGCCACAAATCAACCGTCAAGCGCCGCAAAACATCCAAAACTGCTTGCATTGCGTGCAAATAGCGGCTAGAATGATGTCATGCGTTTCGATGTCTTCAGCCTGTTCCCCGAATCTCTACTTCCTTATTTGAAAAGTAGTATCCTCAAGCGCGCCGCCCAGCAGGGCTTGATTGAAGTGCGGCTGCACAACATCCGTCATTGGGCCACCAACCGCCACCGCATGACCGATGACGTGCCCTACGGCGGCGGCAGCGGTATGGTGATGAAACCCGAGCCGATTTTCGCAGCCGTGGAGGGTGTACTGGGTACGCCACCGAACGGTCCCGTCATCCTCATGACCCCCCAGGGACGCCCATTCACGCAGCGTGTGGCAGCCGAACTGGCACAACACCCCCGCCTGGCCTTGCTGTGCGGCCACTACGAGGGCGTGGATGAACGCGTACGCGCACACCTGGTAACGGATGAAATCTCGATTGGCGACTACGTGCTCACCGGTGGCGAACTGGCCGCCTTGGTGGTTATCGACGCCGTCTCTCGGCTCACCCCCGGGGTACTGGGTGCCGAAGATGGCGCCCAAAACGATTCTCACGCTACCGGCCTGCTGGAATACCCCCACTACACCCGCCCGGCAGAATTTCGCTCTTGGCGCGTGCCGGACGTGCTGCTCTCCGGCAACCACGCCCGCATTGCACACTGGCGACAAGAACAAGCATTGAAACGCACTCGCGAGCGCCGCCCAGACTTGCTCGACGAATCCCAACAACAAACCACATACAAATGAGGCCTCCATGAACGATTCCAAATTCCCCTATACCCGCACCTTTTTGCTTGGTTTTGGCTTCTTCGGTATCAGTCTAATCTGGCCGATCTTCAACAATTACGTGCCCATCTTCCTCAAGGAATTAGGCCTTTCTGCTACTGCCGTGGGCTTCGTGATGACCTGGGACAACTACCTCAACATGTTCGTGCAGCCCATCGTTGGAGAACGTTCCGATCAAACCCGCACCCGCCTGGGACGGCGCAAGCCCTGGATGTTGGTCGGCGCCCCGCTGGCCGCACTGTTCTTTGTCATGATTCCCGCTATGCGCACCGTGATGGGCATCATGCTGGCCGTGCTCGTCACCAACGTCTGCATGGCGCTCTTCCGCTCCCCCACCGTGGCCTTGCTGGGTGATTTGTACCCCTCCAAGCAGCGCAGCACCGCCAACGGCATCATCAACCTGATGGGCGGCCTGGGCGCCATCCTGGCTTTCCTGGTCGGCGGCACGCTGTACAAAATGGGACGCATCCCGCCCTTTGCCTTTGGCGCGCTGGTGATGGTGGTTGCCATCGGCCTGGTAATTTTGTTCATCCGAGAGCCACAAGACTACGCCGAACAAGCCGCATCCGATGAAAAAGGCGCCTTCCTCGACCACCTGCGACAGGTGGTCAACGCCTCCGACCGCTCCGGCTTGCTGATTCTGCTGGCGATCTTGAGTTGGTTCATCGGCTACAACGCCCTCGAAACCTGGATTTCCTCCTTTGGAAAATATACCCTGGGCATCAATGAAGGCCGCATGAGCATCCTGACTTCCGGACTGGCGCTGACCTTTGTAATTTTCGCCCTCCCCAGTGGATTGCTGGCCACACGCTTTGGACGGCGGCGCGTCATCCTGGTAGGCATTGCCGGCCTGCTGGTACTCTTCCTCTACGGCCTGCTGATTACCAACCAGGCCATGCTGATTGTTCTTCTGGTGTTGGGTGGTATCTTTTGGGCGCTCATCAACGTCAACTCATTACCCATGGTGTACGACGTGGGCGGCGACCACAATATCGGGGCCTTCACCGGGCTGTACTACCTGGCCTCCAATATCGCGGCCATCGCCGGCCCGCAAGTAGTGGGCATTCTCATTGACCTGACCGATCAAAACTACCGCATCATGTTCATCTTCTCGGCAATTTTCATGGCGCTGGCCGGCCTGTTCATGCTGCGCGTAGGTGAAAAACAACCGCAACCTGCCACAACATAAAAGACAGGGACGAAAGATTTTTCGCTTGGTAGTCGGATAGTCTGGTAGTC
>DYKW01000196.1 GCA_020722405.1 Anaerolinea thermophila | reverse complement strand
CCTGGTTTCAAGTGAAAGATTGCTTCGCTCCGCAAGTTCGCTCGCTTTGCTCGCTTCGCTCGCTGCGCTCGCAATGACGGGTGTTCCGGTTTCTTTGATGATTACACAATCGGTCAAAATCCGTGAAATCAGTGGCAAAGGGTTTTAGATTTGGAATTGCTGATAGGCAAATGAGTTGTTGGACAATCTCTTTGAAGGGCGGTATAATCGCTCCCGCGCCCAGCCCAAGGGCTGGTATTTGTACAAATTCGGAGGCTTACACTTATAATGAAACAACGCTACTACCAACTATTCATCCTGATCCTCATCCTGGTTGCCGGGGCCGCCGTAGTGACATTTACGGAGGGGAAAACGCTGCTGGGGCGAGAAATCCGCACCCATCTGGGGCTAGACCTGGAGGGCGGCGTTCAAGCACTGCTGGAAGCAGACTTACCTGCGGACACGCCAATCAGCAGTGAGGCCATGTCAACTGCCCGTCAAATCGTGGAAAACCGTGTCAACGGGTTGCTGGGTGTGGGCGAGGCCACCGTTCAACAGGCAGGCGATCGACGTATTTTGGTGGAATTGCCCGGTGAGCAAAATCCTGAAGCCGCACTCAACACGTTAAAGGAAACCGGCTTGTTGGAATTTGTCGACATGGGTAGTACGCCCCTGCAACCCGGCACAGTCATCAAAACCGATTTCGGATTGGAAAGTACGCCCACGCTCACAGAGACAAACGCGGTCACCCCCACCGAGCGCATCTGGCATACCGTGATGACCGGTTCGGCGCTCAAAAATGTACAGGTAACAGCCGATGAGTTTGGGCAACCACAAGTCGCCTTTGAACTGACCAGTGATGGCTCGAAGATATTTGCGGAATACACGAGTAACAACGTCGGCAAATACCTGGCCATTGTGCTGGATAAACGCATCATTTCCGCACCGGTGATTAATTCCCCCATCACCCAGGGACAAGGTGTGATTCAGGGACAATTTACCAGCGAAGAAGCCAATCAATTAGCCGTACAACTACGCTACGGTTCGCTGCCTATTCCACTGAAGGTAGTGGAAACACGCACTGTTGGCCCCACCCTGGGGCAGGAATCGCTGCGCAAGAGTTTACTAGCCGGTCTGATTGGTTTGAGTATCGTAGTGCTCTTTATGGCACTTTACTACCGGGTGCCGGGTATTCTGGCCGATCTGGCACTGATCACTTACGCGTTGATTTCGTTTGCGCTCTTCAAACTTATGCCCGTTACGCTGACGCTGCCGGGCATCGCCGGGTTTGTGTTGAGTATCGGGATGGCTGTGGATGCCAACGTGCTTATTTTCGAGCGTCTGAAGGAAGAATTGCGCACCGGAAAGACATTGCAAAATGCCATCAATTTGGGTTGGAACCGCGCCTGGCCGTCCATCCGTGATTCGAACCTATCTACGTTGATCACCTGCACCATTCTATTCTGGTTTGGCAGTGCCTTTGGTGCCAGCATTGTGAAGGGCTTTGCAGTAACCCTGGCGCTGGGCGTCATCGTCAGCATGTTCACCGCCATCACTGCAACTCGCACCTACTTGCACATCGTGTTGGACAACATTAAAAAAGGAAGCGAAAAGTCGAAGTGGTTCGGCATCTAATTCAGCGGTGCGGAGGAAAAACATGAATATTGTCAAAAAACGTTATCTCTACTTTGCTATTTCTCTGTTGGTCATAGTGCCGGGCTTGATCGGCTACTTTCTGTGGGGCTTGCCCCTTTCCATTGATTTCACCGGCGGTAGTCTGTTAGAAGTGCAATTTAATGGCCAGCAACCATCTAATGAGGAAATCATCGCACTGTACACCCAGCAGGGTATCGCGGAACCGCACATCCAGTCATCCAACAACCAGGTTGTGATTATTCGTTCAAAATTCATTGACAATGAGACTCGCAGCCTGCTGTTGGACAAGATGAAAGCACAATTCGACGACCTGACTGTATTGCGCTTCGACAGCGTCGGGCCAACCATTGGGCAAGAGGTCACCACCCGAGCAACGGGTGCAGTGGCATTGGCTGCCCTAGCCATTATGTTGTACATCACATGGGCTTTCCGTGGGGTACCCCACGCTTTCCGGTATGGTGTCAGCGCAATCATCGCCATGTTGCACGATGTGGCCGTTGTAATTGGTCTTTCCTCAATCTTTGGAAAGTTTTTAGGCTGGGAGATAGATTCACTTTTTCTGACGGCCTTGCTCACGGTCATCGGCTTTTCGGTACATGACAGCATCGTGGTCTTCGATCGTGTGCGCGAGAATAGCACCATTTACCGCCGCTTACCCTATGAAACACTGGTCAATCACTCCATCGTACAAACCCTAGACCGCTCTATCAACACTCAATTGACCGTGATGTTCACGTTGCTGGCGCTGGCGTTATTCGGCGGGGAAACCATCCGGCATTTCGTTGTCACGTTGCTGGTTGGTGTGTTCAGCGGTACCTACTCTTCGATTTTCAATGCTGCTCCCATTTTGGTAGTTTGGGAAAACAAGGAGTGGCAACATTGGTTCAGACGCAAAGTAGAAACAGCGGCCTGAAATTACCTTATTCACCTTGAGGAGTCGGCATTTGTATCGAATGCCGACTCCTTTTCTAGGGTCAACATGTAT